>JAFYLS010000082.1 GCA_017550035.1 Clostridia bacterium | reverse complement strand
TTTACAGCAGAGGAGCAAAAGCTGTATCCATATCTCTGTGCAATTATTGATGCGTTTTGGAGTTCCGATATTCGATGGAACGAAGATAGTTTGCTGAATGCGTATGAATCAGGAGATGCTAAAAGTGTTCGGCGATGGCTGTTAACTATTTGGGAACGACTTACTCTCCCGAGTTAACCAATTCCAATTTATCTACTACCTCCGCAGTAACGATACCGAGCGGGTCAGGGCAGTAACGAAACGCACTGCACCGAGCACACATTGTCAGCGGCAACTCGCCGCCAAATTCCAATTTGTCGAGCAGCAGAACTCACTTCCCCACCATTTGAGGAGGGCGCAATGATGCGCACTGTACCAGTGCATTGCGTTTGTTGGGCCACATAAGCAAACGAGCATCCGGCATATTCGCCAGATGCTCGTTTTTTCATTGTAGGATAAATTCATCCTTAAGAACTCCTCCGCCACAAGGGAGACTTTTTTCTTTTGCCTCTCAGGCACCCGGCGCCGTGCAGGTGAACACTGCGCCGCCCATATTATCAAAACTCACATCGCCGTAGGGCGAGGGCAGCCGGGCGGTAATACCGTCCTCATGCGTAAGCGGCAGCCAGTAAATGCAGTTGCCCCGCTGCCCTTCCACTTGCACCGTGATGCACCCGTATGTACGCAATATATTTAGATATTCCTCCAGGCACCAGTTCCCCGCCTGCATGGCGGCGGCATGGGGGACGCCCACATACCGGATATGCAGATTGCCGCACACATTTTCCTCATGCGCCCTGTGCTCCGGCGCGCCGCGGCGGATGAAGCCGTACTGCCACATATTTTCCTTCAGCCACAAGCCCGTATCGCAGCAGGCGATCATATCGCCCTTTCCCAGTTCCGCACCTTCGGTCCAGACAAGGTCAAAGCAAAGCCCCAGCTGATGCTCGCTTTCGCCGCCCGCAGGCTCCCTCTGCCGGGATTTTTCCGCCGCCTCTTCCACAGAGCAGGTGTGCAGAAGGTTTTCAAACACCTTGCGCCGCTCCTCATTCTGCTGCGCCATGGATACCGCGCCCCGGGTGATACGCACGCCCTGCAATGCATAATCGTACTGCAAATCGCACAAAGCCTGAATCGCATCCCGGGCAAGGGCGGTTTCCTCCAGCGCAGGCAGGTACGCACCCACCACCTTCCTCACGCCCCGAGCGTTGGGAGATGGAAAATCCGCAGGCAGCGGATGCAGGGGACTGACCACCGGAAGCGTACCCTTGAGCAATTGGCTGCGGGTATACGTTACATCAAAATACCCGTCCAGCGCACCCGAAAGCACCCGGATTCCGTTTCCTTCCGCGATCACCATGCCCGCCGCCGTTGTTTCCGTTTCGACAGGATGCACCATCCTCCCCAGCACCAGACAAAACCCCGTCAGCAAAGCGCACAGCAAAAACAGCCTGCATCCATCCCGGAACGTCATCTGCATAGCCCCCTTTCCGTTACACTACACAGTTTTGCCCGCATGCACAAAAATATACCTGTTCCTCTCTTGTTTCATCCTTCAAAAAACGATATAATGATGGAAAATAAACGATATATCTTCAATATCCGCAAAAAGGAGTTTTGTTATGCCACTCATTGATATGCCCCTTGAAAAACTGCTTGCCTACCACGGAACCAACGAACGTCCCGAAGACATTGACGCATTCTGGGACGAAGGCATCAGGGAAATGGAAGCAATGGGCACGGATTATGAACTGGTGCCCGCCGGCATGGACATTCCCAACGTGGAATGTTACCACCTGTACTTCACCGGCGTGGGCGGCAGCCGCATTCACTGCCACTTCCTGAAGCCCGCCCATATCCAGGGCAAAATTCCCGCCATTGCTTTCTTCCACGGCTACGCCGGCCACCGTCAGGATTTCTTTGACCATGTGGCCTGGGCAGGTCTGGGCATGTGCTGCGCCGCCATGGACTGCCGCGGTCAGGGCGGTCAGAGTGAGGATTTATCTTCCGTGCGCGGAAACACACTGCACGGCCACATCATCCGCGGTCTGGAGGAAAACGACCCCAAAAAGCTGTATTACCGCAATACCTTCCTGGACACCGCCCAGCTGGTACGCATTCTGCAGCACATGGACTTTGTGAACGAAACCAAAATCGGCGCCTACGGCGGCAGCCAGGGCGGCGGCCTGACGCTGGCCTGCGCTTCCCTGTGCCCCACGCTGAACCGTGCCGCCAGCCAGTATCCCTTCCTCAGTGATTACCGCCGCGTGTGGGATATGGATTTGGACGTGGGCGCTTACAGTGAACTCAGAGAATATTTCCGCCTGTATGATCCCCTGCACGAAAAAGAAAAGGAAACCTTCTCCCTGCTGGGCTACATTGACATTCACAACATGACCCACCGCGTGAAAGCCAAGGTGCGCATGTTCACCGGCCTCATGGACACCATCTGCCCGCCCAGCACCCAGTTTGCCGCCTACAACGCCATTCCATCGGAAAAGGACTATGTGATCTACCCGGATTATGGCCACGAAAAGCTGCATAAATCCCCCGACAACATCATGCAGTTCATGTGCGAAATGTTGAAATAAGGAAAGGAATGTCTGCATGAACACCGCGCTGCTGACCATTGACGATATCGCCTCCCGCAATACCCCTATGCTGGTGGATTACCTGACGGAAAAGGGCATCAGGCCCATTCTGTTCGGCTGGGGCGAAATGATCGAGAAATACTATGATGAGGCGCTCTATGCCGTCAAAAAGGGCTTCATTGTGGGCAATCACAGTTATTCCCATCCTCATTTTTCCGAACTGACCACACAACAGGCCATTGAAGAAATCGAAAAATGTGAGGCCGTACTGAACAAACTGTACGACGATGCCGGCGTGGAGCGTCTGTGGCGTCCCTTCCGCTTCCCCTACGGTGATAAGGGCGGAAATAACAAAGACGCGCTGCAGCAGTATTTCCGGGAGCACGGCTTCCACAAGGTGGACGACCGGCACATCCCCTACACATGGTGGAAGGAAAGCGCCTGTTACAAGGATATCGACACCTTCTGGACCTTCGACTTTGAGGAATACCGTCTGGCATGGAACGATGGGTTTACCTATGCGTCCATTCAGGCAAAAATGCAAAACCCCGCTCCCGTGCAGGGCGCGGCGCTCTATGGCGAAAACCAGCGCAATATTCTTTTGCTCCACGACCATGCCGAAACGGACGCCGTCCTGCCCGGCTACTACAAGCTGTTCATTGAAGACATGCTGAAAAACGGCATCGTATTTGATGAACCGAATTTCCTGTAATCCACTGCATGGTTCATTGCACAAAAACCTCCGCATGGCGGGAGGGTTGTTAAGGAACAATTTATCCTGCAACGAACAAACGAGCATCCGTGTTTGGATGCTCGTTTGTTTATGTAGTCCTCAAACGCAATGCACAGGAACGGTGCGTATAATTGCGCC
>JAFYLS010000081.1 GCA_017550035.1 Clostridia bacterium | reverse complement strand
GTTGCCATAGTAATATTCCTGGGCGTTGTAGTGGTCCTTGATCTCGTTGATGCGGTTCAGATCGGCACCGAAGATGAAGTTGTTTTCTTCACCGGCCTGTTCCACAATTTCGATGTTGGCGCCGTCGTAGGTTCCCAGCGTGACCGCACCGTTGAGCATCAGCTTCATGTTGCCGGTGCCGCTGGCTTCGGTGCCCGCAGGAGAGATCTGTTCGGAAATGTCGGCCGCGGGAATGATGCGTTCAGCATAGGAGCAGTTGTAGTTCTGCACAAACACCACACGCAGACGGTCGTTGGTTTCAGGATCGTTGTTCACCTTTTCGGCGATCATGTTGATATAGCGGATGATGGCCTTGGCGCGGTCATAACCGGCGGCAGACTTAGCGCCGAAAATGAACGCGGTAGCAGGCATATCCTTAAGGCCGCCGTCCTTCATGGTCTGATACATGGCCATGATGGAGAGGGCGTTGAGCAGCTGGCGCTTGTATTCATGCAGACGCTTCACTTGCACGTCAAACACAAAGTGAGAAGGAATGTCCACGCCTTCATGCTTGCGCAGGTATTCGCTCAGCTGGCGCTTCTTCTCGCGCTTCACTTCCACAAAATCCTGCCAGAGGGTGGCATCGTTTTCAATGAAGGGGCGCAGTTTCTTCAGTTCGTCCAGATTGGTCAGGAAGCCCTTGCCCACGCGCTTTTCGATCACGGCAGACAGTTCAGGGTTGCACAGACCCAGCCAGCGGCGCTGCGTGATGCCGTTGGTCTTGTTCTGGAACATTTCAGGCTTCAGCTTATACCATTCGCGGAGCACATCATCCTTGAGGATGTTGGAATGGATTTCGGCCACGCCGTTCACCGCATTGCTGCCGTACATAGCCAGGTAAGCCATGTGGATGGTGTTGCCCTGGAAAATGGACAGTGCGCGGCGGTCCATGATGCCCATCTGATCCAGTTCACGTTCCTGACGGGCGCTGATCTGGCGGATGATGGAAGCCAGATCGGGAGACAGTTCTTCCATCAGGTCCATATCCCACTTTTCCAGTGCTTCCTGCATGATGGTGTGGTTGGTGTAGGAGAAGGTGCCGCGGCAGATTTCCAGCGCATCTTCAAAGCCCACGCCCTCCAGCGCCAGCAGACGGATCAATTCGGGAATGGACATGGTGGGATGGGTATCGTTCAGCTGAGCGGCGTTGAACTTGGCAAAATCCTTGAAGTTGTTGCCGTGCACAGCCTTAAAGTTGCGCAGCATATCCTGCAGAGAAGCGCTGCACAGCACGTACTGCTGACGCAGACGCAGCATGCGGCCTTCACGCTGGGTATCGTTGGGATAGAGCAGCTTGGTAATGTCTTCAGCCTTGTTCTTTTCCTGTGCGGCAGAGGCATACTTCTGCTGGTTGAACAGATCAAAGTCGATATCCTTGAGGGATTCGCACTTCCACATGCGCAAGGTGCCGATGGTCTTTCCTTCGTAGCCGATCACAGGCATATCATAGGGCACTGCGGTCACAGAGAAATCGCGCATCTTCACGACAAGGCTTTCATCATCGCGGCGCAGAGACCAGGGATCGCCGTGCTTGGTCCAGTCATCGGGCTTTTCCTTCTGACGGAAATCTTCAAAATACTGCTTGAAAAGGCCGTACTGATAGTACAGACCGTAGCCCATCACATTGGCGTCCACGGTGGCAGCGCTGTCCAGGAAGCAAGCGGCAAGTCTTCCCAGACCGCCGTTGCCCAGAGCAGCATCTTCCACGTCTTCCATGCATTCGATGGCAATGCCTTCGTCTGCCAGTTCCTTCTTCACCTGATCCAGCACGTTCAGAGAGAACAGGTTATTGTACACCATGCGGCCCAGCAGGAATTCTGCGCTCAGATAATAGGCGCAGCGGCCGCCGCGCTGGCGCTTGTAGTCTTCCACCCACTTGGGGGCGATGTAGTGCATGACGGACAAAGACAGGGCGTCATGCAGCTGATAAGGCAGTGCATCCTTGAGTTCCTTATGATACCGCGCCATGAGAATCTCTTTGGTGCGGGGTACAATGCGTTTCTTTTCCATTACTTCTTCTTACCCTCCCGGTGATTTTCCTTGACCAGAGCTTTCAGTTCCCGGGCCACTTTGGTGTTAGGCAGTTCGGTCATGCGCCATGCCCAGTTTCCGCCCACCGTACCGGGAATATTCATACGGGCTTCGGTGCCCAGATTGAGGATATCCTGCATCGGAATGATGGCAGTATCGCATACGGACGCCATCGCCGTCCTGATCATGCTGATCACGATGTCCTGTTCACCCTTGGCATGAGTCATGCGCTTGGCCTTTTTCTGTTCCTCCTCGGAGGCAGCGCGCCACCAGCCCAGAGTCGTGTCGTTATCGTGGGTGCCGGTATACACAATGGCATTTTCCTTGTGCTGGCTGGGCGCATGGGGATTGCGTCCGCCGCCCATGGCAAACTGCAAAACCTTCATGCCGGGATATTCGCAGAACTTGAGCAGACTGCGCACACGGTCGTTGACCGCGCCCAGGTCTTCTGCAATGATGTGAAGATCGGGCAGTTCCTTCTTCACCTTCTTGAAGAAGTCACGGCCGGGACCGATGATCCATTCACCCGTGCGGGCATTGGGCGCACCGGCAGGCACATGGTAGTAGTTGGCAAAACCGATAAAGTGATCTACACGCACAAAGTCAAAGCGCTCGCCCATGGCAGCAAGGCGTTTGAGCCACCAGGAATAGCCTTCTTCCTTCATATCGTCCCAGGCATACAGGGGATTGCCCCAGAGCTGACCGTCCTGAGAGAAATAATCCGGAGGCACGCCGGCCACGCCGGTAGGACGGCGGTCTTCGTTGAACTGGAAGTTTTCGGGATGACCCCAGGCGTCGGCGGAGTCTTCGGCCACATAGATCGGCATATCGCCAAAGAGCTTTACACCGTTTGCATGGGCATAATCACGCAGTTCATTCCACTGCAGATCAAACAGGTATTGCACATAACACTGGAACTGAATTTCTTCCTTTAGTTCTTCCCTGGCAGCACACAGCGCTTCTTCACGGCGCAGACGCACGTCGTCCGGCCACTCCATCCAGGAGCGCAGATCAAACTTCTTTTTCAGCGCAGCATACAGCGCATAATCAGGCAGCCATTCCTGAGAAGCCACATAGGCATCCACTTCCGCCTTCACCCTGCTATAGGCACAGGCATAACTCTTGCGCAGCAGCTGATCTTTCTGCCAGCGCACGGCTTCATAATCCACCTTGTCGCTGTCGGGCAGAGGTTCAAAGCTGCCCTTTTCCAGAAGACCCGTTTCTTCCAGTTTCACCAGGTCAATCATCAAAGGATTGCCGGCAAAAGTGGAGCCGCTCTGGTAAGGAGATTCGCCGTAGCCCGTGGGTCCTACAGGCAGCACCTGCCAGATGCTCATCCCGGACTTTTTGAGAAAGTCCACAAAACGATATGCTGTTTCACCCAGCGTACCGATGCCGCCCTGCTGAGGCAGGCTGGTCACATGCAGCAAAACACCGCTGGAACGCATGGAAACATCCTCCTTTATATCATGCACGCCTGCATTTCCCTTCATGCATCAAAGGTATACGGCATGCACTGACCATATATTAACACCTGCGTCTGTACACAGGTAATTGGTATTATAGCACAAAAGCCCTTCATTCTCATGTTTTTTGGCGATTTTTCCATATTTTGTAACACATGATGTGCTCTTTACCTCATATTCTTCCCTGCCGAAAAGGTGCGGAATATGAAACGTAACATTTTTGTAATATTCCTTTCCATAAAACTCCCGGGTTCTTTTCTGGAAATCCTTTGACAAGCAGACTCTTTCATGGTATACTGAAACGCAATTTCAAAGGCAATGTGAAGACCATGACTTTCTATCTGAAAGAGAGCGCGTCTCTGGCTGAAAGCGCGCACAGAAAGTCCCCCACCTCCACGCCGCGGCCAATCCCCGCCGGGTACGTCCCGTTACAGACGAAAGAGCGGGCATGCATCTGCATGCCAAGCAAGGTGGTACCGCGAACAACAGCTTCGTCCCTGCAATACGGGATGGAGCTTTTTTCATCCCAACCAACCGGAAGGAGAAAAAGAAACGCCATGAAACTCAAAAATCTTGTTTCCAAGCGCTATAAGGAAACCCCCGCCGACTGCCAGATCGCCTCTCAGGCGCTGATGATGCGCGGCGGCTACATCAAGCCCGTTGGCAACGGCATTTTCACCCTGTTCCCCGCTACCAAGCGCATCACTTCCAAGATCGAAAAGATCATTCGTGAAGAAATGGACGGCATCGACGGCCAGGAAGTGCTCTTCCCCGTGGCCATGCCCGCCTCCATCTGGCGCGAATCCGGCCGCTACGATTCCATCGGCAGCGAACTGCTTCGCTTCAAGGACCGCGGCGAACAGGACATGGTGCTGGGCATGACCCACGAAGAAGCTTCCGTTCACTTCGTGCGCGACGTTGCCGACAGCTACACGCAGTATCCCTTCATGATCTACCAGATTCAGACCAAGTTCCGCGATGAACCCCGCTGCCGCGGCGGCCTCATCCGTGTGCGCGAATTTACCATGAAGGACGCCTATTCCTTCCATACCTCTCAGGAGGATCTGGAACGCTACTACCAGATCTGCTACGATGCCTACAACCGCATTTTCGCCCGCGCCGGCGTCAAGGAAGTGGTGGCCGTAGCTTCCGACAGCGGCATGATGGGCGGCAAGGTTTCCCATGAATACATGCTGCTGACTCCCGTTGGTGAAGACACCATCGTGCTGTGCCACGACTGCGACTATCGCGCCAACATGGAAGCCGCTCCCTGCATCGTGAACAACGAAGCCGACGAAGAAATCGCGCTGGAAAAGGTTTCCACCCCCGATATCAAGTCCATCGAAGATCTGTGCGCTTTCCTCGGCGTCCGCGCCGACCGCACCATGAAGGCTGTGGTCTATCAGGAAAACCTGACAGACAAGTTCGTGGTGGCTTTCCTCCGCGGCGATCTGGACATCAACGAAACCAAGCTGCGCAACTATCTGAAGGCTGAAATCCACGCTGCTGAACTGACCGAATCCTCTCCCCTGTGCGCCGGTTTCATCGGCCCCATGGGCATCAGCAAGGAAGTGCGCGTTGTATACGACGCTTCCCTGAAGGGGCTGAACAACCTGGTGTGCGGCGCCAATGAAAAGGATGCACACATGAAGGGCCTGAACATCGCCCGCGATTTGGGCAAGGTGGAATTCGTGGACGTGGCCAAGGCCTACGACGGCGGCATCTGCCCCGTGTGCGGCAAGCCCAGCGTGTACACCGCCCGCGGCATTGAAGTGGGCAACATCTTCCAGCTGGGCACCAAGTACACCGAAAGCATGGGCATGACCTATGTGGACCAGGACGGCAGCCTGAAGAACCCCATCATGGGCTGCTACGGCATTGGCGTGGGCCGTCTGGCCGCTTCCGTGTGCGAAGCACACCGCGATGATTACGGCCCCATCTGGCCCATCTCCATCGCTCCCTGGCATGTGCATCTGTGCTCCATGCGCGCCGACAATGAAGAAGTCAAGGCCATGAGCCAGAAGATCTACGACGAACTGACTGCCCGCGGCGTGGAAGTCATCTGGGACGACCGCGAAGTCAGCGCCGGCGTCATGTTTGCCGATGCCGACCTGATCGGCGTACCCGTTCGCATGATCGTCAGCCCCAAGGGCCTCAAGAACGGCACCATCGAAATTTCCGCCCGCGACAAGAGCATGAAGGAGCTCAAGCCCGTGGAAGAAGCCGTGGACTTTGTGACCGATTATGTCCGCACCGAACTGGAAAAACTGAACTGCCGCCTGTAATCACCTGTCAAAGCAAACAAAAAGGAAGTACCACCCGGTACTTCCTTTTTTATATTCATTCCAGTTCGATATCGAACCCGATTTCAAAATGCCTGTACAGCGTGCAGCGGAATCGGGAAAGACGAATGCCGGGCACAGACTCCGTTTTTTCCCCGTCCTTCAGAGAAACCGCCATGCTGCCGCCGGACAGATTTTCCAAAATGCGTCTGGCGCAATGGGCATATTCCCGTCCAGCGTTGTGCAGCATGCATCTTTCCAATTGCTCATTCACCAGGTGCTCGCCATCACAGCTTTCCCAAGGCTCGCATTTTTCTCTGCCGGGAGCATGTGCCATCATCTGCCGGTAAAAACCAAACCGCGCCCAGCCCATGTCATGGCTCACCCAATGGGCAAAAGTCCACGGGAACAATACTTCCTTGTTGCGGCAATTGTAGGCTATATCCTTCACGCAGGAAAAGGTGATGGATTTTACAAATGCCCTGTGTGCACTTTGGTCCCCCTCTTCCCCATAGGCAAGATAGGTATATCTGGCAATGCCTGTGCCCACGGCGATACCCAGAGAATTCCCCACCGTATTCCAGTTGCTGTAAGCCATCAACCGGCTCAGCTCCACTTTACTGATCAGCTCATCCTGCAAGTTGCAAAAACCGTGCCGCCAGGAGGAAATCATCCACTCATGGTTGGAAGCATCCACAATGATGGTGGGCATGCTGCGGCGAATGTTTTCACAGGCAGCAGCCACCAGCGCCCGAATCTGCCGGGTATACTCCTTGTCTTCCTGATTTTGAAGAATCTCCTGCTGACCCCGGGTCAGGATGAGCAGTTCCACATCGCCTTCGTCTTCCACTGCAGCACCTGCACCCAGCAGGTGCATATTCACGCTTTCCCGCAAGGTGCCGGTATCAAACTCATCCGCAAAATCGTCTGCCTGATGACCAAAATACCGCACCCGCACCCGGGGAGATACCCCGTAGAGATCATTCACACAGCGCGTCAGTGCCAGCAGACCGCTGCAGTCTGTATCCGAGCACAAAACATGCTGCCGCTTCAGCGCCTGCATGCGCTTTTCAATGAACGCCATTTCCGCCGTCATGATGGTAGGCTTGGGGCAGGAATCATCTGCGGTAATGAAATACGTCCCCGCGCAATGCTGCATCATCCGGTTGATCAGCAACAATTTCCGTCTGCGGAAACCGTGGTACAGGTTGATCTGCGCATCAGTCAGCGTGCCTGTGGGCAGCGTTTTTCCTTCTTCATCCAGACCGTAAAGCGCCGCAATACGGTCAATCTGTTTTTCGGCTTCTAATTCATCCGGCGTAAAGAAGGCGCTTTCATCCATCGGCATGCGGTTATGCATGCCGTATTCCCGGAAGGCGTGGTATTCCGCAAGCCCGTATCCTTTATAATTCGCCGTGGATGCAAGCCGCATCACCGTATCTACAAAATAGATGCGGTGATCTTTGCGGGATGCAAGTTCAACAAGCACGGCGATGATGCTTTCTTCCTTTTCACCTATTTCCGTTGTATCCGGAAAACGGCTTCCGGCCAGACCGCCTGCAAACATCTGATCCAGATGAATGATAAAGTGGCGGCAGCCCGCTTCGCTCATTTTCAGCAGCCAGGCAAGAATTCTGTCGCCATTGCCGTTTATGCCCCTTGGCACTTTGGGCGTCTGTCCGTCCAGATACAGCGCACAGTCGTCCATATCGGGCATCTGCACGTCAAACCCTGCCGCGCCTGCGGCATATTTTACCCTGTCCACACAAACCGGCCGCTGATCCAGCGGCACAAAAGCCAGCATGCGCTGCATATGCTCCCACCTTTCTTCCTGCTTTCCAAATATTATACCACAGGTAAAAGCATCATTAAATGACCAAAATACAGCCAAAATACACATTTTGCCATTGACACACGAGCACGCGGGTGGTACAATGCCAATAATCTCATACAAAACCGTTGAAGCGGAAATAAAGGTTATGATGCCCTCACAGAGAGTCTGCGCAGCTGGGATGCAGGCAGGAAACACATAATCAAATGGACCGCGGAGGGCGCAGGGAAATGCGTTTGCATGCAAACGCAGAGTATAGTGCGACGTGGGGCATACGTCAGTTGCCGGGGGTATAATGGTATCCCGCAAAGTGCACGGGTCGCGCCGTGAATGCAAGGTGGCACCGCGGATAACAGTGTTTATTCGTCCTTGACAGAGCTTCATCAGAAGCTTTCTGTCAGGGATTTTTTCTTTCATTTTTGTATCGGGAGGAAAAGCATATGCGATTAACCCGACGATGGCGACTTTCTGCATGAACACTAAGCCATCAGAAAAACAGCATCATTCAATACGATATAAACGGAGGACACGGTCATGAAGTTCAACGAAGTCGATTTTGATACCTATTTCAAGCACTATCCCGATGAAAACGGTTACTTTGGCAAGTATGGCGGCTGTTACATTTCCGATGAGCTCAAGGCTGCCATGGCAGAAATCACCGAAGCCTATCTCACCATCTGCAAGTCCCGGAAGTTCATTGCAGAACTGCGGCGCATCCGCAAGGAATTCCAGGGCCGCCCTACCCCCATTTCCCATTTGGAAAGACTGAGCAACAGCCTGGGCAATGTGCAGCTTTACGTGAAGCGCGAAGACCTGAACCACTCCGGCGCACACAAACTGAACCACTGCATGGGCGAAGCGCTGCTTGCCAAGTACATGGGCAAAAAGAAGGTCATCGCAGAAACCGGCGCCGGTCAGCACGGTGTGGCCCTTGCCACTGCCGCTGCCTATTTCGGTCTGGAATGCGACATCTACATGGGCGAAGTGGACATCAAGAAACAGGCGCCCAACGTAGCCCGCATGAAGATTCTGGGCGCCAATGTAATCCCTGTCAAGGAAGGCCTTGCCACCCTGAAGGAAGCTGTGGACGCTGCCTTTGCCGCCTATGCCAAGGAATATAAGGACGCCATTTACTGCATCGGCTCGGTGATGGGCCCCCATCCTTTCCCCATGATGGTCCGCGATTTCCAGAGCGTAGTAGGCATCGAAGCCCGCGAACAGTTCATCGGCATGACGGGCGAACTGCCTGACGCCATCGTGGCCTGCGTAGGCGGCGGCAGCAACGCCATGGGGCTCTTCTCCGGCTTTCTCAACGACCCGGTGGATATCTACGGCATCGAACCCTTGGGCAAAGGCCCCACTTTGGGCGACCATGCCGCCAGTCTTCAGTACGGTACCGAGGGCGTAATGCACGGCTTCAACAGCATCATGCTGAAGGATGAAAACGGCGATCCCGCTCCCGTATACAGCGTTGCCAGCGGTCTGGATTACCCCTCTTCCGGCCCCGAACACGCCTTCCTGCATGACCTGGGCCGCGTGAAATACGATGTGATCTCCGACGATGAAACCATCGATGCTTTCTTCACCCTGTCCCGCCTGGAAGGCATCATCCCAGCCATCGAAAGCGCCCATGCTGTGGCCTTTGGCATGAAGCTGGCGAAAAAAATGGGCAAGGGTTCCGTGCTCATCAACCTGTCCGGCCGCGGCGATAAGGATATGGACTACATCATTGAAAAATACGGCATCCGGTAAGCCGGTAAGCTGCTAATCATCAATCACAAACGCCTCCGCGTGACACATCGTCTGCGGAGGCGTTTTTCATTCAATGGGCATATTCAGATAGAAATCCACCAGCATACGCCGAACTTATCTATCACGGTTGCACAGCATGTGCTCCACGGCAATTGATGAACAGGTTCCAGCACCGCCCCATCACGGCTTAATACCTCAAAAGCATGATGTACAGCTTCTTCACTGCCCATTTCAAACACATTAAAGGTCATGGTTTCCCACTTCATTTTGTGAACAAACTGAACATCACAGGGATTTTTCGCTTCAGCAAGCGCCAGAAAACCCTCTCCTTGCACGGACAGTTCACAGTGAATATAGCTTTTCCCCTCTTCATCCATAAAAGCCCGGGTGATCTCTGCCCCAAAGGCATCGCAATACACATTGGCTGCATCAAGACTGTTCTTCACATATACCTGCGTGTAATTCTTCATGATCTGTTCATGCCCCTTTGCATGCTGTCATCTGCGCACCAGCACACCCTTCATATATTCCGATTCATTGTGGAATTGATACACTGTTTCCTTTTCTTCTTCCGTGCAGCCGATCAGAATTTTGATCTCGCTGTCTCTTTTCAGCAGGTCCACAATGCATATCACTGCATCCACCTGCTTTTTTTCATCCGACCCGCACCATACGTCAACCCCCCCTCCATCCATGGAAGATGTATTTTCCAGATAGCCATAATCCAGCGGATAGATGCACTCGGGATACCTTGGATGCGCACTGCCCCGCGGGCGGTCGATCACCGCACGGTTCTCTTTCACCAGTTTTTCCAACGCCTGCCAGAACGCATTGTCCTGTGTATTCATGATTCTTTCCTCACTTGATTTTGAAACCGTCCTTGAAAGCCAGCCCCACCTGCTGTCCCAATTCACGATAGGCATGATGGACCGGATCAAATACGATGGGACGGAGTTTCTCGGGATCAATCTTCCCATCCGTCAGCACACTTTCATCCGCGCAAACATTCACAATTTCGCCTACCAGACGGCAGCTTTCCGGGTCGTAGCTGCGAAGACGGCATTCCAGCGCCATGGGCAGTTCATCAATCAGCGGCGCATCCACATGCTCCGCCTTCTGCGTATGCCAGCCGCACTTTGTCAGCTTATCCGGCACCTTGTTTCCGGATACCACGCCTACATAATCACAGGCTACTACCCGTTCTGCCGTTGCCATACTGACGGTAAAAGCGCCTTTTGCCAACAGATTTTTTGTCGTCTTATGCTCCGCACTGATGCAGATGGAGATTTCATCACTTTTGCTGATGCCGCCCCAGGCCGCATTCATGGCGTTGGGGATGCCGTTTTGATCATAAGCCGCCACAATCAGTACAGGCTGCGGGTACAAAATGGGCTTTGCACCAAAATATTTTCTCATATTGGTTCCTCCTCCATATATTGTTCAGGGATAGGATAAACGCCGCAGCAGAATCGTATACATTCCGCTGCGGCGTTTATGCATGTCAGGTTTCAAAAATTCCCATCAGTTTTTCCCGGGTATATACCAGACTTTCGTCCGCAGCCATTTTCGGCAGATATTCCAAACCGACCAAGCCGCTGTACTGGCTTTCCGCAATAGCACGCAAAATACCAGATGTATCAATCTCATCCTGCACCATGGGTTCGTGCCTTCCGGGGCAGCCTGCCAGATGGAAATGCCCGATTTTCCCCATATTCTGTTTCAGGAATTCAATATCCACGCCTTCCGTGATGTGCTGATGGTAGATATCGTACAGCACCTTCACGCAGGGACTGCCCGTTTCGTTCACCAGATCAAAGGCTTCCTGAGCATCCGTCAGATAGTACCCGGGATGATCCACCCGGACATTAAGCGGTTCCAGAAGCAGCGTAATGCCTGCCGCTTCTGCAAAAGGAGCGCAAAGCTTGAGCCCTTTCAAAAGCCCCTCATGCTGCAGCTGACGGGAAACATCCTTCCGTTCATCTCCCGCCTGCAGGATGATGTTCCTGCAGCTCATCTTTTTGCAAAGCGCAATGGTATCCTGCAAGCCCTGCAGAAAAGACAGCCCTTCATCCAGATCCGTCCGCGGCACACAGGGCATGCACATACCTGCACAGATAATGCCCTGCTGTTCGTGCACATCTGCACACTTTTCACCGTCTATTTGCTGCCAGGACCAGAATTCATAGGCATCAAACCCCAATTTTCGGACACGCACGGCTGCTTCATGCACCGGCAGCGCAGGATACAAGGCACTGACGCAAACAGAAAAACGGACAGGCACGTATTTCACCCCTTTGGGTTACTTTTTCTTGAACAGGTATTTATCCACTTCGTCGTGAATTTCTTTGGACACCTTCCGTGCAATGGGCAGCACGGCGGCATTGACGATGCGGTCGCTGAGCATCAAAACGGGATGCAGCATGGCGCCCAACCCCTTGGGAGACAGATAGTCAATCACGTCGTTTCGGTCATGGATAAAACCCACACCGCGGGCAGCGCCGCGAATGAAATTAAGCCCGGGTACATCCAGATCTGCAAAGGGAATGGAGTCGCTGGAATAGATGGTAGAACGCACACCCATGGGATAGCCTGCTTCCTTGAACATGGCATCCACATAGTTGGCGGCGGCTTCGGTGGCCATCACGGAGCAGCGGTTCACGCCCATGGCAGGAGCGCCCACATCACAGTTGATGACCAGCTTGATGTTCTTCACATCGTGCTTCTTCACATAATCCTTACTGCCGAGCAGCCCCTGTTCTTCCGAACCGAACCAAACGAACCGCACCGTGCGCTTGGGGGGATTTTCCGCAAAGTGGCGCATCAGTTCCATAATGGTGGCGCTGCCGGCAGCGTTATCATACACGCCGGTCGAAAACAGCACGCTGTCGTAATGAGCAGAGAAGAGAATCACTTCATCAGGATATTCGGTACCCACGATCTCGGCACACACATTCTGGCTTTCCAGCGTCACATTTTCATTTTCGATCACCATGCGCACGCGGGAGGCTTCCTTCATAACCATTTCCAGCGCATCCCAGGGACGCACGTTCACGGCAGACAATACAGGCAAGCCTTCGGTCAGCGCGGGACGAAGTTTTCCCACATCCAGATCGGATTTCTCGGGATCGTCCAGCATGGACCCGGAGAAAGTAATATAGCCCTTCACGCCGGCCTTGCACAGTTTTTCATACACATCGCGGCGGGGACGGGAATTGAGCAGCACAATCTTGCCTTCCACATTCACCAGGTTGGCATCCATGGCATCTTCCACATAAACCAGGTCGCATTCCAGACCATCTTCGGGCGTGCTCCGGGAGCGGAGATAGCCGGTCACTTCATACTTTTTCTGATAGGGTTCCATAACTTCCAGTTCAGCGCGGTGCATAACAGCGTCTTCCACTTCAAAAGTTTCCACATCGCACTTTACGCCAAAGGATGCCGCTTCATCGCACAGAATCTGAGCAGCCTTTTTCTCTTCTGCCGTGCCGCTGACACGCACAAAACCCATTTTCTTAATCAGTTCAAAGCCTCTTTTTTCACAAACAGCCATGATGAATGTTTCCTTTCTGCCGCCGCCAAACCCTTTACGGGTTTTCGCACCAGCTCTTCCAAGTATTTTCATCCGCACCAATGGTAACCTTGCTGCCGTTGCGCACAATAGGCGTACGCATAAAAGCCGGATTTTCCATCAGGTATTCCAGAATACGCGCTTTATCATCCGTATGCGCCACAGGGTGAGACATGGCGGCAATATTCTGCCTGTCCACCAGTTCCCGGGCGCCGATACGGGATGCAAACAGTTCCAGTTCGCGCATGCCAAGCTTGTGCTTTTTCAAGTCCACCAGCTGATAGGAAATGCGGCGTTCCTTGAAAAAGCGCTCTGCCTTCTGCACGTCAAAATTCTTTTTCAGGGTGTAAATCTGTATATTCATGCCCACTTTAGTCTTCGTCCTTGATAAAATCCAGCGCCACGCTGTTCTGACCGTCGTTCCACAGACGTTCCAGATGGTAATACTGGCGGTCTTCGGGATGGAAAAGCTGCACCAGCACCGTGCCGTAATCCAGCACGATCCAGCGGCCTTCATTCATCCCTTCCTTGCTGCGCAGCGCCACGCCTTCCATGGCCATCATATCGTCCACATCCTCAGCCAGGGCTTTGACCTGCAGCGCACTGCGGCCGGATGCGATGACCATATAATCGGTGATCACCGTCATGTGGCCCACATGGAGAACGGTAATATCCAGTGCCTTTTTGTTATACAGGATCTTTGCAATTTTTTCCGCCAGGTTCATTTCCGCCATTTTCGGACCTCCTTATAAAGAATGCATCAGCTTTTTTTCTTCTTCTGTCAGCCGCGCTTCCAGATCACGCATGGTATCGCAGCTTTTTCCCACAAAGTTTTTCCCTTGAGAAAGCACATAATCCCGTGTGCCGTACAGGGATTTGAGCGCCGCACACCGGAGCGATGTTTCCGCAAGACTGCGGATCTTTTCCAGTCCCTCGTAGGGTTCGCGGTTCATTTCAATGGCATCCGCCACAAAAATATTCTGTTCCAGCGGAGTCATATCTATTTTCCCCATGGTATGGCAGCGGATGGCGCTGAGCACCTCTTCATCCCTTATATGAAACGCACTTTTTGCCAGTTCAGCACCCACAATCCCGTGCAGAAGCGCCCCGGAGGAAAGAATTTCTTCATCCTCTGTCAGTTGCCATTCCAGCGCCAGTTTCCGCAGTTCTTTTGTGGACATTCCCTTGGCGCAGTCATGAAGCAGCGCAGCCAGCGCACTTTTCATAACCGGTATCCGGAACCGAAATGCCAATTCCACAGCCATATCCCGAACGCCCAGGGTATGAATAAAACGGTGCTCATTCATCATGCCCTGAAGTTTCGGTAAAATATCCGTCTGGTACAGGCCGTTTTTCGCAATATAGGCCAGCACCGCCTGCGGAAGTTCCTCCGGGTCTTCGTACCGTCCAAGCTTTTCTCTTATTTCATGGGAAGCTCCGGGAAAAACAGCCGTTTCCAGCACATGAATGTGTGCGCCCGCTTTCTGCGCCGTTTCCAAAGCAGCGGCATCCATGTCTCCATCCCGCGGACAGACGATGAAATCGCACAGTTTGAACAGTTCCTCTGCCTTATGCCATTTAGGCAAAGACGGCAGCTTGTCCGCGCCGATCATAAAGAAAAACTGTGTATCTGGATGTTCTTTATTCAACCGCTTCATCAGCGATGCGGTATAGCTGGCTTTGCCTTCCCGCATATCCGCATCCGTCACCCAAATACGTTCGTTTTCCTGTACGGCAAGACGGCACATTTGCAGTCTGTGCCTGAAGGAAGCGGCGGGGCCATCCTTATGCGGCGGGTTGCCGGCGGGCGCTAAATACACACCATCCAGCCCGAATGTGCGGATGGCTTTTTCTGCCAATGTTAAATGACCCTGATGAATCGGGTCAAACGTACCGCCCAATACACCCATGCGCCGCAATTTATATCAACTCCTGCCCATAGTATAGCAAATTTTGCACATAATGAAAAGAGGAAAAAGCGGGAGATGACCATATCTTGCAGCATTATTTTATGAAAAACCGCATATCGGAGCACGCAGATGCGTGGGGGCTTAACCTGCTCATGCTGCTGGGGGCGCTTGCCATATTCATATCCCTCTGGGGAATTCGTTTGCCATCGTTTACAGCAGGAGCAGCCCTCTACCTGTTTTGGGTCATCCTGCGCAGAAAGGGTCAGCTGCAGCGTACGCGGGGAAAAGAAAAAAGCCTGCGGCAGAGAATTGGCGGAGAAATGATGCTGGAAAAAATGCTGCTGCAAAACGAACAGCTGAACCACATGGAAATTGCCCGTCTTCTCACCAAGGACCATTCTGCACGGACGCTCAGCCAGACCGAATACGGCGTCTGGTTCTCTTCTGCATCCGGAAAACGCATCCTGATCCGCTATCTCCCGCTGCATGCCGATGATACATTGCGCGGCGCAGACGTGGCAGCTGCCCAGCGAATGTGTCTTAAGCAAAACGGCAACCAGATATGGCTTTGTGTCCCCGGAAAAATATCGCCGCAGGCCATCGGGCAAAGCGCCCTGCATCCCCCCGTCTGCCTGATTGAGCGGGAAACGCTGATCAAATTGATAGGAAGCGCTTATCCCGCCACGGACAGGGATCTATCTGCGCTTCACAGGCGTATGCATAGGACGCATCCCCGCCGCCAATGGATCAGAGAACTTTTTTGCCCGGAAAATGCGCAAAGATTTGCACGCTTTGCCGCACTGATGGCTTCTCTCCTGTTTTTAACCGGACAAACGGTGTATGCATTCTCCGCACTGTGGATGATGACGCTTGCCGCACTGTGCAGATGCATGCATGCGCGCAGAAAAAAGGCGCCCCCATTCAGGGACGCCTGAAAAATTGTTTCATTTTGCAAGGCCTTACATGGTCACATTATCAATCACACGCAGCACGACAGTCAGGTCGATATATTCACCGTCGCCTACCTTGCTCAAATCCTGATGTTCATAAAAATCCGCCATACCTTCTGCGCGGTACACTTTCACCGTGATCTGATCGCCTTCCTTATACTGCTGCAGTTTGGTGATCAGCGCGTTGCTGGAGGAGCAGATTTCGTCGTCTACTGCCACGATCACATCGCCAACCTGGATGCCGCCTTCGTGAGCTGGAGAACGTTCTTCCACTTCGCTTACATAAGAGCCCATGGGCAGTTTTTCCGTCACAGCAGAAGACAGGCTGTACACCGATACGCCCAGACGGGGCTTGCTCAGCATGCTGTTATCGCCGTTTTTAGCCTTTTCGCTTTCACCGGCAGGATCGCTTCCGTCATAGCTGCGCAGCACTTCTTCAATCAAAGGCTTCGCCACGTTGATGGGAATGCAAAAACCAATGTTGTCAACCGTTGTGGAAGAATAGAGTGCGTTGGCGGAATACTTGCGGGCAGGAATTCCCTGCAGCTGACCCAGCACATTAAACATACCGCCGCCGGAGTTGCCGGAGTTAATGGCAGCGTCCACCTGAATCATGGTATTGGTGGTGGTGTAGCGCCGTCCGTAACGGTCATAATTGGTGTCTTCCAGTTCACGGTCCAGTGCAGAAACAACACCCACCGTTACAGTACGGGCAAATTCTTCACCCAGAGGATTGCCGATCACAATGGCCCATTCGCCTACCTGCAGCGCATCGCTGTCGCCCAGCATCACAGGGGGAAGATTCAGTCCGCTGACCTGCAGAACGGCAATATCCTGATCCGCATCATACCCCATCACAACTGCGGAATATTCTTTATCATCGCCTGCTACCGTGACAGTCAGACGGGAAGCGTCTTCCACCACATGGTAGTTGGTCAGTACGTGCCCATACGCAGTCACCACCACGCCGGAACCGGTACCGCTGAGCTGCTCTACGCTCTGGGACTGCCGGCCGCCATAGCCAAAGCCATAACCGTAATAAGAAGTGACCTGCTGATAATTATTGATACCCACTACGGAGTTGCGCACCTGCGCAGCCACCTGGGTAAAGGGGCTGGTCACCTGCGTCTGATCGGTAGTCGTGTTGAGGATTGCGCTGATTTCCTCTTCAGAAACCACACTGTCGGCGCCTGCAGGCACCAGAATGGCTGTTAAAAGCATCATCGAAACCAATACAGATGCCAGAATACCCCAGCCGTTTGCTCTTTTCTTCATTGTTTTTCCTCCCGGAAGCAAATTTGATCCTGTCATAATACCCCGTCTGATCGGGACAATCATATCATACCAACCATATTTGAACGAATTTTGAACGAAACATGAAAGAATCGTGATTTTTTGCATTTTCTTTTCTGTTTTTATCCTTCCGCCATTCAATATATTCCCCCTGTTCACCCTGCCGAAACCTTGACAAAATAAGGGAAAAAGGCTATGATTGCTTGGTACAGCAAGGAGGAGTAACTATGGCTGAAAAACTTACGATGGACAAGCTCAAAGCCCTGTGTCAGAACCGCGGCTTTATTTTCCCGGGCAGCGATATTTACGGCGGCCTGGCCAACACCTGGGACTTTGGTCCTCTGGGTGTGGAATTCAAGAACAACATCAAAAAAGCCTGGTGGCAGAAGTTCGTACAGGAAAGCAAGTACAACACCGGCCTGGACTGCGGCATTCTGATGAACCGCGAAGTGTGGGTTGCTTCCGGCCATGTGGGCGGCTTTAACGACCCCCTGATGGACTGCAAAGCCTGCAAGGCCCGTTTCCGTGCCGATAAGCTGATCGAAGATTTCACAAATGGCGCCGAAACCGGCGACGGCTGGAAGAACGAAGAGCTGGAACAGTACATTGCCGATCATGACATCAAGTGCCCCGTGTGCGGCAAGAAGGATTTCACCGGCATCCGCCAGTTCAACCTGATGTTCAAAACTCATCTGGGCGTGAACGAAGCTTCTGCCAGCGAAGTGCTGCTCCGTCCCGAAACTGCGCAGGGTATTTTTGTCAACTTCAACAATGCCATGCGTACCACCCGCAAGAAGCTGCCTGCCGGCATCTGCCAGATTGGTAAAAGCTTCCGTAACGAAATCACCCCCGGCAACTTCATTTTCCGCGTGCTGGAATTTGAGCAGATGGAACTGGAATTCTTCTGCAAGCCCGGCGAGGATCTGGAATGGTTCAACTATTGGCGTTCCTTCTGCAAGGAATGGCTGCTGAACCTGGGCATCAAGGAAGAATGCCTGCGTCTGCGCGACCATGAACCCGAAAAGCTGGCCTTCTATTCCAAAGCCACGACCGACTTTGAATACCTGTTCCCCTTCGGCTGGGGCGAACTGTGGGGCATTGCCGACCGTACCGATTATGACCTGAAGCAGCATATGGAACACAGCGGCAAGTCCATGGAATACATGGATCCCGTAACCAACGAAAAGTTCATCCCCTACTGCGTGGAACCCTCCGTTGGTGTGGAACGTCTGGTGCTGGCTTTCCTGTGCAACGCCTACGAAGAAGAAATGCTGGATGAAGAAAAGAACGATGTGCGCACCGTTCTGCACCTGCATCCCGCTCTGGCCCCCTTCAAGGCTGCCGTGCTGCCCCTGCAGAAGAACAAGCTGGGCGGTCTGGCCAGCGAAATCTATCAGGATCTGGCCAAGTACTTCATGGTGGATTACGACGAAACCGGCTCTATCGGCAAGCGCTACCGCCGTCAGGATGAAATCGGTACCCCTGTGTGCATCACCGTGGACTTTGATACCGAAACCGACCAGAGCGTCACCGTGCGCGACCGCGACACCATGACTCAGGAACGCGTGAAGATCGCCGACCTGAAAGCCTACCTGGAAAAGATGCAGCAGTTCTGATTGCATCCGCATAGGTTATAACCGGGAAGAGGAAACCATCCTCTTCCCTTTTTATATGGTATAGAATACGCTGTCTGCGGCAGAATAAAGTGGGATGTTCTGTAAATTCTTTTTCCTTTTCCCTGCACGTTCATCCCAAACTCTTGTCGAATAAGCGCATATCTGATATAATATTGCGCGATGGATTTGTCTATAAAGGAGGTTTATCTCTTTGAGCAATAATCAAAACAACAACTGGCAAAATAAGTACGGCAATGAAACGCTCCGTTATCAGCGTCCGGAAAATGCGGCACAGCCCCGTCACCGCCGCAGCGACCGCTACAAGCAGCAGCCCGATACTGCACCTCAGCCCCAGACTGTGGCTTATGTAAACGAACAGCAGGACAAAGTGCTTCAGCCTGAAACACGCCAGACGGCATGGATTGAGCGCCGTGCTGAAGACGGCACCGAAATGGATTTTGAAGTACCCGTGCGCCCTGTTCGGGAAAAAACGCCTGTGCCTCCGCAGCAAAACTCCAAAAAGAAGCTGCCTTGGCTGCCCATTGCCGCAGTTCTTTTGCTGGCAGCAGTCGCTATATTTTCCCTCATTGGTCCTTTCTCTCCCTTTTCCAAAAAGGAAGATCCCGTAAACAGCCAGCCTCCGGTAACAGCTGAAGTGCTGGAATTCAAAGCGCCCTCCTCCAACGGCCTGACCAACACCCAGTTGCAGCTGCATTTAACCACCACCCCCAATGTAACGGGCGTGAAACTGACGGATGCCGCCGGAAACGATATTCCCTGCACCGCCAACAGCATCAATGCAGACGAAGAAACCATGCGCATCTGGACCCTGGGCGTGCTCTTCAGCCAACCCTTTGAAGGGGAGATTTTTGCTCAGATCCGCGAAAACGATACCTGGATTACCACGCAGAAATCCATTCCCCTCAGCATAAATGATGCAATGCCCACGCAGGCGCCTTTCGTGGTTGCGACCGATGCTCCCACGGAAGTACCTACCTCCGTTCCCACTGAAGTCCCCACTCAGGCGCCTACCGATATTCCTACCGAAGCGCCTACTCAGGCCCCCACCGACGTACCTACTCAGGTGCCCGTCAGCATTGTGATGGAAGAAGCCACCGTGGTGCCTACTGAAGAACCTACTCCGGCGCCCACGGAAGAACCTACGCAGGCACCCACTGAGGAACCCACCGAAGTGCCTACGCCTTCCACCACGCCCATTCCCACCCCCATTCCCACCGAAGCGCCTACCGCTACGCCCGAACCCTTGACCGCTTCTGCACTGGCAGATACCGCTCCCGATCAGGTCGGTCTGAAGGAAACGGTGTTCATCGGCAGCGACGCGCAGGATGATTACAACCGCGAAGAACCCATTTCCGCCCCCCATCCCGATTATTACGCCTACAACAACCAGACCGGCGTGTACACCTTCCGCGGCGATAACTTCCGCCGCAATGCCGCATTCGGCACCGTGGAAGTAACCGAAGGCAAGCTGGATGTGGTGTGGAAGTACGAACTGGGTTCTCTCCGCACGGACGATTCCGGCACGCTATACGGCGTTGGCTGGAACAACCAGCCCGCTATCATCAAGTGGACCAAGGAAGTCCGCGAAATGATGAACCTGACGGACGAAGCCAAGGCTACCGTAGGTCTGCGCGAAGTCATTTTCAGCGCGCTGGACGGCAATGTGTACTTCCTCAATCTGGAAACCGGCGAAGAAACCCGCAGCCCCATCAAGATCGGCTATCCCATGCGCGGCAGCGTATCCGTGGATTCTCTGGGCCGTCCCATGCTGAGCTTCGGTCAGGCCATTTCCAAGCTGCCCAACAAAACGGGCGCCATCGGCTATCATGTGTATAACCTGATGGATCAGAGCGAAATGCTCTTCATCAACGGCCGTTCTTCCTCTGAACAAAAGCAGTATGGCTCCAACGGCGCCTTTGACGGCTGCAGCCTGTTCATCTACAACGACGGCAAAACCACCATGCTGGTGAGCGGCGAAAACGGTTTGTTCTATGCGGTGGATATGAACTGCGAATTCCAGTTCCCCACTCAGGACAACCCTGACGCCAAAGCCGATATTTCCATCAATCCCGAAACCGTATACCTGCGCCATCTGGCCAAGAACCAGGCAGAAGGCCGCGTGACCATGGAAAGTGCCGTGGCCATGTATGACAAGTACGTCTTCCTGGCAGACGGCTACGGCATCATCCGCTGTGTGGATGTCAACACGCTGCAGAGCGTATGGGCTGTGGATGCCGGCGATAATACCGACGCCGCCATTGCGCTGGACGATCAGGACGGCACCATCGCCCTGTACACCGGCAATACCGCCTATAACCGTCTGGGCTCCAAGAAGGATGTAACCATCCGCCGTCTGGACGCCATGACCGGCGAAGAAAAGTGGCAGTACCAGATCAAGTGCGAACAGAACAAATCCGAACAGTCCGGCGTGAAAGCCAGCCCCGTAGTTGGCCAGAACGACCTGAGCGGTCTGGTGTACTTCACTGTGAACATGGTGGATGAAGGCGGCAGCAAGCTGCTGGCGCTGGACAAGGAAACCGGCGCTCTGGTATGGGAAAAATCCATGAAGAAGGACAGCGTGTCTTCTCCCGTGGCCGTGTACAACGAAGCAGGCAACGGCTGGATCATCCAGTGCGATTCCGAAGGCAATGTATATCTGCTGGACGGCCTGACCGGTTACGAAAACACCGTGCTGAACCTGGGCGGCAAGATTGAAGCCTCCCCCGCCGTATACCGCAACATGCTGGTCATCGGCACCTGCAGCAAGGATAACCATATGATGTACGGCATCCAGATTCACTGATGCCATTCAACCGGGGCAATTTGCCCCGGTTTTTTAGGAGGCACAAATGAACAAACGCTATCTGATGGCGCTGGATCAGGGCACCACATCCTCCCGTGCCATTCTCTTTACTTTTGAAGGCGCCATGATTGCATCGGCTTCTCTGGAGTTTACCCAGCACTATCCCCGTCCCGGCTGGGTGGAGCATGACCCGGCAGATATTCTGAACACGCAGATCGAATCCATGCGGGCCGTCGTGCGCAAAGCGGGCATTGACCCCGAGGAAATTGCCGCCATCGGCATTACCAATCAGCGTGAAACCACTCTGCTGTGGGACAAGCGCACCGGGCAAGTGCTGCATAACGCCATTGTATGGCAATGCCGCCGTACAGCAGAACAGGTGGACCGTCTGATTCAGGACGGACTGGCGCCCATGGTCCGGGAAAAGACGGGGCTTGTGCCGGACGCCTATTTTTCCGGCACCAAAATCCGGTGGCTGCTGGACCATCTGACCCTGCAGGAAAAAGCTCAAAACGGCAACATCTGCTTTGGCACGGTAGATACCTTCCTCGTCTGGAATCTGGTAGAAAAACATCCCTTTGTAACGGATGCCACCAACGCCAGCCGCACCATGCTGTTTAACCTGCATACGCAGGATTGGGACGATGACCTGCTGCACATGCTGAACATTCCCAAAGCCATGCTTCCGCGGATAGCGGACAGTACGGAAGTCGTCGGCATGCTGCGCAAAGATATATTGGGTGCTTCCATTCCTGTTGCCGCCATCGCAGGCGATCAGCACGCCGCCTTGTTCGGGCAGGCATGCTTTGAAGAGGGCATGGTCAAAAATACCTATGGCACCGGCTGCTTTATGCTGATGAACATCGGCGAACAATTCCGTCTTTCCCAAAGCAATCTCATTACCACCATGGCGTGGCGCATTCAGGGCAAACCCGTCTATGCATTTGAAGGCAGTGTGTTCATGGGCGGCGCCACATTACAATGGCTCCGGGACGAACTGAAGCTGATTGGCAGTTCGCCGGAAAGCGAACAGATTGCAAAGGGCGTACCTTCTACCGGCGGCGTGTATCTGGTACCCGCCTTTACAGGTCTGGGCGCACCTTACTGGGACATGTACGCCCGCGGCACACTGGTCGGCATGACCCGCGGCACCTCCGGCGCCCACATCGTCCGTGCCGCACTGGAATCCATTGCCTATCAGAGCGCCGATTTGTTTGACGCCATGGGCAGGGACGCCGGCATTTCCAACCCGGTTCTCCGAGTGGACGGCGGCGCCAGCGCCAACCGGTTCCTGATGCAGTTTCAGGCAGATATCCTGAATGCAAAGGTGCAGCGCCCCGCCGTGACCGAAACCACAGGGCTTGGCGTTGCGCTGATGGCAGGTCTTTCGCTGGGAATTTATTCGGACCTTCAGGATACTGCACGCAGCTGGCATGTACAGGAAACCTTCCTCCCTCAAATGAACGAAGCTGCCCGGCTTCCGCTGCTCAAAGGCTGGCACAAAGCTGTCGCCGCCGCACAGTTCTGGGCCAAGGAAGATTGATTTTTGCACATACTAAAAGCCCCCTCCCGGCAAGGGCTATGAAAAGGAGCGGGGTGTCCTTCGCATTACATCAAGGCTGCAACTGATTTGTGCAAATAATCATAAACAAACAAAACTCGCAAGCAGTCCAAGAACTGCGTCTCTTTCTGCTGCAAGATAAACAGAAGCGATAAACTTGAATTTATCGAGCAGGCGAAAAACTCATCCTCCCAAATCTGGGGAGAGCGCAACGCACGGCAACCGTTCATTGCGTTTGTTGAGGTACATAAGAAAACGAGCATCCGGCATTATTACCGGATGCTCGTCTTGTCTCTCTATGGGATACATTCATCTTGAAGAATCCTCCCGCCAGAGATCATTTTTTGTATTTACTGACTGCTGACCAGTTTGCGCATATGCAAAAGCGCATTCTTTTCCAGTCTGGATACCTGAGCTTGAGAAATACCGATTTCCCCCGCCACCTCCATTTGGGTGCGCCCCTCAAAAAAGCGAAGCCTCAAAATTTTCTTTTCCCGTTCGTTGAGCCGTGCCAGCGCATCCCGGATGGCAATTTTTTCCGTCCACCCATCATCGCCATGCTTGTCATCCTTCACCTGATCCATAATGTAGATGGCATCGCCGCCATCGTGATACACCGGTTCAAACAGTGAAACAGGATCCTGAATGGCCTCCAGCGAAAACACCACATCCTCCTGCGGAATACCAAGATGCTCCGCCATTTCCTGCACAGTAGGCTCCCTGCCAAGAGATGTTACCAGCTTATCCCTGCATTGCAGCGCCTTATAGGCCGTATCCCTGAGCGAACGGCTGACCCGGATTGGGTTGTTATCCCTGAGATAGCGCCGTATTTCGCCGATGATCATGGGTACAGCGTAGGTCGAAAAACGCACATTCTGGCTTACATCAAAATGATCCAGCGCCTTGATCAAACCGATACAGCCCACCTGAAATAGATCATCCGCATTTTCACTGCGATGGCTGAACCGCTGCACCACACTGAGCACCAGTCTGAGATTTCCCTGGATAAATTCCTCCCGGGCCGCTTTATCTCCCCCGTGCACAAGAGGAAAAAGTTCCCGCATCCTTTCGTTGGTCAATACCGGAAGCGATGCCGTATCCACACCGCAGATTTCCACCTTGCCAATTGCCATACTGTCACCTCCGTCATATGCAGTATGGCACCCGTTCAAGGCAGATATTCAGCGGTATGTCAGGAAGTTGTTCGCATCATTTCGACATAAAGCCTGCCCAAAATCCTTTTTTCCAGTCTGGATATATAGGATTGGGATATACCCAGCTGATCCGCTACTTCTTTCTGGGTCATTTCCCTGCTTCCGTCCAATCCATAGCGCAATTGCATGATCTTCCTCTCCCGGGGCGTCAGGTGGGAAAGGGCACTGCTGAGCTGCTGCCGCTCCGCATGCTCTTCCAGATCCCGGTATACCAGATCTCCTTCCGTTCCCAGTACATCGGAAAGCAGGAGTTCGTTTCCGTCCCAGTCAATACGAAGCGGTTCATCCAGCGATACCTCCATGCGTGTTTTGCTGGTACGGCGCAAATGCATGAGCACCTCATTTTCAATGCAGCGGGACGCATAGGTGGCCAGTTTGATCTTTTTTTCCGGATCAAACGTGTTGACCGCTTTGATCAAACCGATGGTGCCGATGGACACCAGATCTTCCAACCCCACATCGGTATTCTCAAATTTCCTTGCAATAAACACTACCAGACGCAGATTGCGCTCAATGAGAGTGGAACGTACGGTACCATCGTCCTGCTTCATCCGCATCACCAAGTTTCGTTCCTCCTCCGCCGTCAAAGGCTGAGGAAGCGGTTCCGCACCGCCAATATAGCCCACCACACCAGTTTTGAAACCGGACAATATTACCAGCAGCCAGGACCGGAAACTTCCTCCTGCGCCGTGATCCTGCATAGTTGTTCCCCCTTCCATTCCCTTTGCAGGGCACCGGGCGGCACCAGTGCATAGGGAAGCGATGCTTCCGCCAGCGCCACTGCCGCATTCAATGGTATGCCCTTTCCGGGCCGCGGATACCACAGACATTCATCCGGCAGAAATACAGGCAGCGTGCCTTCGCCGGACGCCGTACAAACAGCAATTCGTTCCATGTCCATCCGGTTTAATCCCACTGACCGGCACATATCTTCCGGTACAACAATCACCCAGAGTTTTTGTTCTGACCACATGAGCATATTTCCCGTATCCACAATGGCCGGAAGCGCACAGATACGATTCTCCACGATAATCCGAAGGACGCCCCGCTTTACGCCCATCTCTTTTTTGCCCATCAGGCAAAATGTCAGCATGAATAAAAGCCCCAGATATACCGCTGCGGTTTCAGGCATGCGTACCCTGATCAAAAGCTGTGTCATTCCGCTGCCGCCCATGCCCACCAGCCATATTCCGCCTGCACCCCGCAGGGTATCCCGGCACGGAAACGCTACAGCACTCATCAAAAAAGAAGCCGCCAACAGCCCCGGAAGCCCGGAAAACAATGCCGCATACAGCGAAAGCAATGCATAAAAGGCGCCCAGCAGTGCTGCAAAAAACACCCGTTTCCATGACATACGAATGCGCAGAAAACGTCCGGCGGATACAATGCATACAGCATCAGCCAGCACATTGAACACAAAAATACCCTCTCCGTGCAGATTCATCCGGGCATCCTCTCCTGATACCAGCATACCTTTTTATCTGCTTCATGGGTGTCGATTGGCATCACAAAGAATGTCGAAAGGCTGCGCTCCTCCCCTTTACCGCGCATGTACCTTATGGTATAATGATCGGGATTTTATGTTTCTGTCAGGCTGTAAATACGGCTTGACACCTTTAAGACACACAAAGGAGTTTCCATGCAGCACACAAAAAAACTTCACTTAAAACGCATCGTCCGCTGGGAAAGAGATTTTTCTCAAATCTTTGTGCGCATTGCACTGCCCATTGCCATCCAGAACATGGTATCGGCATCCGCCCATATTGTGGACGGCCTGATGATTGCGGGTCTTGGCGATGCCCCTTATGCCGCCGTCAGCCAGGCAGGCCGTTTTTCTTTCCTGTTCAACCTGTTCATGTTCGGCGCCGCCAGCGGCAGCAGCATCTTCATTTCACAGTTTTTCGGCAGCAAAAATGAAGACGGCATCCGAAAAATCATGTCCCTGTGCCTGAAAATCACATTGGCGCTGGCTATCTTTTTCATGGCAGGCGCGCTGATTTTCACCCGGCCCATCATGGATGTTTTCCTTTCCCCCGGCGAAAGCCACACCGAAGGCATGAATTATCTGCGGTTCGTGTGCCTGAGCTATCTCTTTTCCGCTGTGGATGTGGTATTTTCCAACACCCTGCGTGCAACCGGAAAACCCAAAGTTACCATGTTCGCCGGTATTGCGTCCATATTGACCAATACCTTCCTGAACTATTGCCTGATTTACGGCAACTTCGGTTTCCCTGTGCTGGGTGTCAAGGGCGCCGCCATCGCCACGGTCATTGCAACCTTCATATCCATGAGCATCAATGTGGGTTACACTTATTTAGCCCGTCAGAGCGGCGCACTGAAGCTCCATGACTATATCAAGCTGCCCTCCGGTGCCTTTATCCGGGATTACTTCAAAAAGGTCATTCCCGTGGTCATCAACGAAGGGCTGTGGTCTCTGGGCATTACCATGTATTCTGTTTTCTACGGCATGTATTCCGATGCCGCCATCAGCGCCATTGCGGTCTACAACAATCTGGATCAATTAATGACCGTCATGGTATTCGGTGTGGTCAACGCCACCTCCATCATGATTGGCAACGCCATCGGCGAGGGCGACCGTGAAAAAGCCCGGCTTACCGCGTTCCGCATGCTCTTTGCCATCGAAGTTCTCAGCATTTTTACCGCCACCATGCTCATCACGCTGCGCACCCCGCTGCTCACCATGTACGGTTCCATCAGCGCGCTGTCTCAGGAAGCACTGGAAAAGGCGTCCGTCATCACACTGCTTGCAGGCTGCTTTATGCCTATCCGTTTTTTTAATTCACTGAATATTGTGGGCGTGCTTCGCGCCGGCGGCGATACAGTCTTTTCCATGATACTGGATGCAGGCTCGGTCTGGGGGGTAGGCGTACCCTGTGTGGCCATTGCCGCACTGGTATTGAAACTGCCCATCGAAGGCGTGTATGCTGCCACACTGATTGAAGAGTTCTTCAAAATGGCATTTGGCGTTCCCCGCTTCCTGAACGGAAAGTGGATTCACAACCTGACCCGCATCGGCGAAACAGAAAGCGCCAAATAAATTCAAAAAGCAAAAAACGGCTTGGAATCCCAAGCCGTTTTTGATATGAAAACGCTTTCATTCAAAAGAAAAATATTCTTTTATTCTCCGTGCCGTCTCCTGTGCAGAAAGACAGGTGGTATCCAGTTTCAGGTGGTTCTCCCACATTACTTCCCCCGGAAGACTTTCGCAGCGGTATTTTTCCTCGCCCGCTATAATGCGCATGCGGGATACAGCAATATCGCGTTTGGAGGCCTTGTGAAGCAAACGATTCTCCGTTTCATTGCGTTCAAGGCGCACAGTCTGGTTGGCATAGAGTTCCACATAATACACTTCTGCGCCCCGGCTGCGGAACAGAGCGCTCACACGTTCCACATAATCCAGATCTTCCTGCATATTAAATGCGCACACATAGGTGAACATGAGGCCATATGCATCTGTGTTCAGAAATTCTTCAAATACCACATCCCGCATGCGGCTGATGGCATTTCCATTCCAGGTGCCAAAGATCTCCAGCACAGGCTCGATGGTCATGTGGTTGTGAAACAGACGCAGAGAAGTGATCTTCATCAGTTCCTGCCCCACCGTCATTTTGCCCACCGCCTGACTGCCCATCAGCCATACCAGCTTCATAACCATCCCCCTTTCAATTTATGCAACAGTATATGTATATTTGCATACGTTGTCAAGTTATATTCATTTTCTGCCTTCGTGCAGGAATCCCCGCATATAAAAGAGAATTAGATGATGATATCCGTACAGGAGGCTTTTACCAATGAAAGAAACCGCAGTGTTTATGAATATGTGCCGCGTCATCGACCCTCAGGGACGCTGGCTGATGCAGGAACGAAACGATGAAGATTATCCCGGCTGGATCTTCCCCGGCGGACATCTGGATCCCGACGAAAGCCTGTCCATGTCGGTTATCCGCGAAGTGCAGGAAGAAACGGGCCTTACCATCAAGAACCCCAAAATGGTGGGCGTAAAGCACTGGTCCGATGACGGCATCCGCTATACCATTTTCCTCTATGACGCCACGCAATACGAGGGCGAACTGATTTCTTCCGACGAAGGCCGCGTGTTCTGGGCTACACCCGAGGAAGTAAAAAATGCTCCCGTGGTGGCGGATTTCTGGGAGAACATGCCCCTGTACGAAAATGATAATTTGAGCGAACTGTGCTATTTGTGGGACGAAAAAAAGAACGACTGGAACCCCGTCTATTCCTGATACATTGTAAAAAAATCGGCTGCATGGCCGATTTTTTGTTTTATACTGTAATATACTGTAACGAAATTCCGTTCCGTGCGTCATCTTAGTGAAAGGAGGGAGAAATGTGGATTTTGAAGCCACCTCTCCGCCCTTTTATCATTGCTCAGTCCTGACTTCTCAGTTTACCCACAGTATCATGAATGGCAGATAATACTTCTGCATCTTTTTCAGTCTTTTCCAGATGGATCACATGCGCTTTGGCCTTGGCGTCGCGCAGATCCCCCAGCGCCCTGACGGCACAGGCACGCACCGCCGGGCGCTGATCCCGCAGCAAGGTAATAAGCGCATTGTAGCTCTCCTCACATGCAATCTGTCCCAGCGCCGCAATCGCTTTGAGGAGCAGTGTTTCGTCCTTGCCATTCACCATCTGCATTACTGGGCCTACCTTCTGTTTTTCAATGCACTTTTCGATTTTCTTTTCCTGATTTCCGAACATATTTGTTTTTCCTCCTTTTTGAAATCGTCACACTCTACCGCGCCTGTATGGCATCATTGCGTCATCTCTTGGGCAATTTGAAGCCTGCCGCGATTTTCTTACTGCTGCCGTTTTTATGCCGTGATTCTTTGGCATAATACAGATGAATCCATCACACAGGCAGGAGGAATCTTCAATGTGCACCGCCGTCACCTATCAAACCAAATGCCACTACTTCGGCAGAAATCTGGATCTGGAATATCATTATAATGAACAGATCACCCTCACGCCGCGCAGCTTCCCCTTCCATTTTACTGACGGAAAGAATTTGAAGCGTCATTACGCCATGATCGGTATGGCCACTATCGCGCAGGATTATCCCCTGTATTATGAAGCCACCAACGAAAAAGGGCTCAGCATGGCAGGGCTCAACTTCCCCGGCAATGCCCACTATTTCCCTGTAACAGACGGAAAAGACAATATTTCCCCCTTTGAATTCATCCCCTGGGTACTGTCCCAGTGCGGCACCATCCAGGAAGCCCGCAATCTACTTCAGCGTATCAATTTGTGCAGCATCCCCTTCAGCGACAAGTTCCCGCTTTCGCCCCTGCACTGGATGATCGCCGATCAAGACAGTTCCATCGTAGTAGAGAGCCTGCAAAGCGGTCTGCACATCCTTGAAAATCCCGTGGGCGTGCTGACCAATAATCCTCCCTTTGACTGGCACATGATGAATTTGAACAATTACATGCACCTGAGCACTGCTGCACCGGAAAACCGGTTCTCTGACCGTGTGCCATTGGCACCCTACAGTCTGGGCATGGGCGCCATTGGTCTTCCCGGGGATTTGAGCAGCGCTTCCCGTTTTGTCCGCGCGGTATTCACCCGTGTGAATTCCATCTCCGGCGATAGCGAGGAAGAAAGCGTCAACCAGTTCTTCCATATTTTGGGCAGCGTCAGCCAGCCAAGAGGGCTCAACGAGGTCCATCCCGGGGAATATGAAATCACCCTCTATACCAGCTGCTGCAATACGGACAAGGGCATTTACTACTGCCGCACCTATGAAAATCCCTGCATTGTAAAAGTTGACATGCACAAGGAAAATCTGGACAGCGAAAGACTCATCTCCTATTCTCTGCCCATGGAAGCAGATATCCTTTCCCTGAACTGATTGACAGCGCATATACCAAATGCTACAATCATTACAAACACAAGGAAACAAATATACAAACAAGGCGGTCGGTTTATGCGTTCCTTCCATTATGCGCCCCCCAAAGGTTGGATCAGCGATCCCAACGGGCTGGTGTATTTCAACGGTTACTACCACGTATTTTTCCAGCACGCCCCCGACTTTGGCATTCCTTGGCAGCAGCCCATGCACTGGGGACATGCCCGCACCAGGGATTTCCTGCACTGGGAAACGCTGCCCGTGGCGCTATGTCCGGACGGATCTTTTGACGACAAGGGCTGCTGGTCCGGTACAGCACTGGTAAAGGACGATACGCTGTACCTGTTTTACGCATCCCTGTATACGCCCGAGGGTGCTCCCGAAGCGCTGTCCACAGTCAGCATTGCCACTTCCCGGGACGGCGTACATTTTGAAAAGCATCCGCAAAACCCGGTTATTGCCCATTTCCCGCCGGAAGGCAGTTCTGACTTCCGCGATCCTGCCATCTGCAAAGCTGGAGACAGTTATTTCTGCGTGATGGCCACCGGACATGAGGAAACCCGGGAAGGCCGCCTGCTTTTGTACGAAAGCAGTGATCTGATCACATGGGAGCTGAGCTCCATTCTGCGCAGCTGGCCAAACTGCAAATTCACCGAATGCCCTTCTCTTGTGCCATTGGGCGATCAGTGGCTGCTGGGCGTTTCGGTATGCCCCGTGGATGCGCCCCATTATTTCCACCTGATGTTGGGTGATTTGAAGGACCATGCATTCCACACCCTCATGGAAAGCGGCGTGGACCTGGGGCCCGACCAGTATGCCGGGCAGATCTTCCCCGCACCCGACGGGCGGGCGCTCATGATTACCTGGATCCCCGGCTGGCGCTATTTCAATGACGCTTACGAACCTCACGTAGGCTGCATGTCCGTTCCCCGGGAAATCAGCATCAAAAACGGCAAGCTCTGCGCCTGGCCCGCCCGGGAAGTACAGCACCTGATCACTGCGTCCGATCCAGCCGTAGAGCGCACACAGGACGGCTTCATCATCCGACGAACCAAACGGAAAGACGTCGTTTATCGGGGCGAAATCCGGGACATGGCCATCCTGCGGGATGACGATGTGATCGAAATCTTCCTCAACGGCGGTGAAACGGTATACACAGTGCTGCTTTGCTAAACACATCAAACACGGCGCTCCGGCGCCATGTTTTTTTCCTTGACTCTCACGTTGCGTAAGGGTGTAACATGATAACAGAAAGGAGAATGCCCGTGCGTACCGTGAAAGAAGTAAGCCAAATGACCGGCGTCAGCATACGTACACTGCATCATTATCACGCCATCGGGCTGCTGATCCCCACGAGGATCACGGAAGCAGGCTACCGGCTGTACGATGATGAAGCGCTGCGCAAACTGCAGCAGATTCTGCTGCTGAGAGAGCTGCAGTTTGAACTGAAGGATATCAAAACCATTCTGGACAACCCGCATTACGACCCGCTGAATGCGTTGGAAGAGCAAATTCGCCTGCTAACCCTGCAGCGTGCCCGATTGGATCAGGTTATTGCCTATGCAAAGAAAATTCAACAAAAAGGAGTGTTTCCCATGAACTGTTCCGCTTTTGATCAACAGCATATAGATGCTTATAAAGAAGAAGCCAAGCGCCGCTGGGGGCACACGGATGCATGGCAGGAATCCGAAAAAACGGCTGCCGGCAGAAACGAACAAAAATCTGCAGACGGCATGATGCAGCTTTTCGCCCAATTGGGTACGCTGCGCCACCTCTCTCCCGACGATGCCGTCGTGCAGGCCCAAATTCAAGCGCTGCGCGATCATATCACACAGCACTATTACAACTGCACGGTGCAGATTCTCTGCAGCCTGGGGCAAATGTACGTGCAGGACGAGCGCTTCACACAAAACATCGACAACGCCGGCGGCGAAGGCACGGCAGAATTTGCCGGCAAAGCCATCGCAATCTACTGCAGCACCCATCAATAAGCAACCCCCGCCATCCGTCAGGATGGCGGGGGCATTATGTGCATTTCTATTTCTTCTGATAGCTTTCGGCAATGTCCAGGAACTTCTGGATTCTGTCGACTTTCCCGATACTGACGGCATAGGCGCCGAACTGGGTGCGGATATTGTTGGCGCCGGCTGCTACGGCATCGGCCACCCATTTTTCCATTAACTCATCGTCCATATCGGTCACCTGATAGGCGTACAGCAGCCAGTCGAAGGTCCAGTCGTTTGCATGGGTACGCATATTTTCCAGCGTGAGCTGCGGCGCCACAGAAGGCTGGTAATGGGTGATCCCGGCTTTTTTCAGGTACGGCAGATGGGCAGGCACCAGCGCTTCACAGTGCAGGAACCGGGATTTCCCCGTACTGAAGCCGTCATAATACTGCTTCCAGAAGGGGATCACCATCTCATCCCACAGAGAAGGAGAAAGCATGGCTGCCAGGTCATCCGGCATACTGCCTCCCCCATCGGATACCGCAGGCAACCCGACAAATGTGTTCAATTGCTCCTTGAAGGCAAGCACGCTTTCCGTCATCAGCGAAAGGTAACGCTTTACCAAATCCGGTTCATCCATAACGTCGTAGTAAAAATCCTGCCCACGGAACAGCGCAGCAGACGTGATGGGGCCTTCAAAACCCATGCCAGCCAGCTGCGGCGCTTCGGGAAACACTTCCTTCACCCGGCGGGATGCATCTGCATACCACTGAAACAGCGGATGCCCGGTAAAATCCATGCCTCTCTTTTCTTCCAGCAGGGCAATGGCATCCTCCAGAGAATCTGCAGCAGTAGAAATATTGGGTTCTGCATCCTCGGAATAATGCAGCGGCGCACCGAGGCAAACCAGATGCGCATAAGAATTGGGCGCCGCCGTCGGGATACGGGGCGCAAGGCGTCCGTGAAAGGTATCCAGCGTCCATTCC
>JAFYLS010000080.1 GCA_017550035.1 Clostridia bacterium | reverse complement strand
TTTTTCTGAACCTCGATCAGGTTCGGCATGTCCAGTACCTCATCGATGCGCGAGAAGCTTTTACGCGTACGCAGCTTCCCCATTTGGACCTCGTGCACCATAAAGATCACACCCCTTTATTCTGCCCGGTTCGGTTATCATAGCAGGTTTTGCCGCTTTTTTCCATCGTTCGCAGCCGCATAAATCCCGCATCATAACGATACCAATGCAATCATAAAGTATAGCACAACGCAAAACGCCCGTCAAGCAGTCTGACGGGCATTTTATCCACTTTTTTTGATTTTTTTCCATTTTTAAGAAGGAATTTTTCTTTCGAGGGCGTATGTGCCCTTTTTTTGCCGTTTTTTCTTCAATTCATGGCAATTTCGTCCATAACCCGGGCAAATGCAAGCCGCGCGTGATGCTTTACTTGTTCAAACTCCTTTTCTCTGCCCTTTTCCATCAGTTCGCGAAGGCAGCGGCTGGTTTCTTCCAGCAGTTTCCCGTCCCCGGTCATGGCAAGTCCAGGCAAAGATGCATCGCCATGCTGACGCTTGCCCAGGAAATCACCCGGGCCGCGCAGTTCCAGATCTTTCTTTGCAATGACAAAGCCGTCCGTCGTTTCGCACAGCGTTTTAAGGCGTTCATTGCTTTCCGCCATGAGGAAGCACCAGCTTTTATCCGCGCCGCGTCCCACGCGTCCGCGCAGCTGATGCAGCTGGGAAAGACCAAAGCGCTCGGCATTCTCGATGACCATAACGGTAGCGGAAGGTACATTCACGCCCACTTCGATGACCGTTGTAGCAACCAGCACATCCTTCTGGCCCAGAGAAAACTTCTGCAGGGTCTCTTCTTTTTCCGCTGCATCCTGCTCGCCATAAGTCAAACCCAGCCGCAGATCCGAAAGCACACCCTGAGAAAGTTCGGCATAGGTTTCCTGAGCACTCTTCACATCCAGATTTTCGTTCTCATGCACCATAGGACAAACGATGTAAGTCTGCCTGCCCTTTTTGGCCTCTTCACGGATGAACCCGTACAAACCTTCCCGCTTGCTTTCCGGCACTACGCGGGTGGTAACCGGCGTACGCCCGGGCGGCAGTTCATCTATAATGGAAATATCCAGATCGCCGTAGAGCACCAGCGCCAGCGACCGGGGAATAGGCGTAGCGGACATGACCAGCGCATTGGGTGTTTGGTCTCCCCCGATGCCTTTATCGGATAAAAGCTTTCGCTGATGGACGCCGAAACGGTGCTGTTCGTCCGTAATGACCAGACCCAGGTTAGAATATTCCACACCTTCGGAGAGCAGCGCATGGGTCCCAATAACCACCTGCCAGTTACCGGTACGGATGTTTTCCAGCGCTTCCCGGCGCTCTTTTGCCTTCATGCCGCCAAGCAGCAATCCGCAGCGGATGCCCAGCGGCTCCAGCATACTTTTCGCGCTTTCCAGATGCTGCCGCGCCAGAATTTCGGTAGGCGCCATCATGGCGCTCTGAAAACCCGCACGAAAACTCAGGTACATGCTGCCGAAAGCCACCGCCGTTTTGCCGCAGCCCACATCGCCCTGTACCAGACGCCCCATGGCGGAGGGCTTTTTCAAATCCTTCGCAATGTCTTCCAACACGCTGCGCTGCGCACCGGTCGGCGCAAAGGGCAAAGAATCCCAGAAGCGTTCTGCTTCATCTGCTGCAAAATCCATCTGCACACCCGCAGTGCGTTCGCCCCGGAGCAGCATGCCTGCCGTCTGATAGAACAGCGCTTCTTCAAAGGCAATGCGCCGCAGTGCGATCCGCAGATTTTCCATAGACTCAGGAAAATGGACCTGACGGAGGGCAAAGTTGCGTTCGCAAAGTCCATGCCGCATTCTGAGCGCCGTGGGCAGCGTTTCAGGGCAGCAGCTTTCCAGTTGTTCCAGCCCCTGACGGATTATATCCCGCATGGTTTTTCCGGGAATGGCACTGACAGCGCGGTATACCGGCACAATGCCCCGCTCACTCACCCGGGCAGGACAATACATGCGCACTTTCCCCTGCTTATCCCGGTCCACCCGGCCATAAAGCACCAGTTCGTCGTTTTCATGCACCTGATTCTGTACCCAGGGCTGATTGAAAAACACCACGTTCAGACTGCCCTTGGGCACGCTTTCATCCCGCAGTTTTACCGTCACGCTGGTGCGTCCATGGAAGCGGGAAAGCCGGGGCGTATTCATCACATACCCTTCCACGCACGCCGTTTCCCCCGGCACAAGCTGTGCAACAGGGGTGCTGACAAGGGTATTCTGATAGGAAGAAGGGAGCGTCAGCAAAAGATCTGCCAGGGTATGAATACCGGCTTTATGCAGCGCTTCCAAACGCGCTTTGCCAAGTCCCTTGATATCTTCAAGCTGCACAGAGTCTCCTCCTTCCTTTCTGCTTCCGTCAAAAAAGGACGCGGTACACATCTGTCCACGTCCTTTCTTCATCATTTCAATTGTTATTCCACGGCGATCAGGTAGTAGTACAGAGGCTGGCCGCCCTTGTGCACATCCACATCGCAATCGGGGAACATTTCTTCAATTTCCGCACCCAGCGCCTGAGCGTCCTCTTCGGAAGTATCTTCGCCGTAGTACAGGGTAATGAGCACATCGTCTTCGGTAACGATATCCTTCACCAGAGACATGGCTACATCATGGATGCTGTCGGACTTGAAAGTCACCTTGCCGTTGTGCAGACCGATGATATCGCCTTCGTTGATGTGCATATCTTCAAAGTCGGTATCGCGCACGGCGTAGGTGATGGTGCCGGTACGCACACGCTGGGCGGCTTCGTCCATGTTCTGTGCATTTTCTTCCGCATCGGCATCCGGATTAAAGGCGACAGCAGCAGCAATGCCCATGGCCACGTTTTTAGTAGGAATGACCTGCACATTGTTCTTGCTGATTTCAGCAGCCTGCTGGGCCGCCAGGATCACATTGCCGTTGTTGGGGAACACAAACACCGTTTCGGCATTCACGCTGTCGATCGCCTTCTGGAGATCTTCAATGGAGGGGTTCATGGTCTGACCGCCTTCCACCACTGCATCCACCTGCAGATCGCGGAAGATACTGGAGAAGCCATCACCCAGAGACACCGTCACCATGCCGTAGGGCTTGGGAGGCTGCTTCTTTTCCTGGGCTTCCTTGCGGCGGATATTTTCACGGCGCTGTTCCACCATGTTTTCAATCTTCAGGTTCACCAGTTCGCCCAGTTCCAGACCGTACTGCAGCGCCTTGCCGGGATCGTTGGTGTGCACATGAACCTTGATCAGTTCCAGATCGCCCACCACCAGCACGCAGTCACCGATACGATTCAGGCGGCGGCGGAAGAAGTCCACATCCTCTTCCTTTACATCGTCCTTGATGTACTGGATGAGGAATTCGGTACAGTAGGCGAACTTGATTTCTTCCATGCTGTCATGGTCGTCCACGAACTGCACTTCCACGCTTTCGCCGGTGCTTTCCACTGCTTCCACACTTTCGCCGCGGAGAATGGCAGCATAGCCCTGATACAGCAGCATCAAGCCGCGACCGCCGGCATCCACCACACCCGCCTGCTTGAGCACAGGCAGCATTTCAGGAGTACGGTTCAGGATTGCTTCGCCGCTCTTGAGAATCACGTCAAAGAGGGCGTCAAAGTCGTCAGGATTCATTTCAGCCTGACGCACGGCATCTTCCGCCATCACACGGGCAACGGTCAGAATGGTGCCTTCCTTAGGCTTCATAACAGCTTTATATGCAGTATCCGCGCCGCTCTTCATAGCAGCGGCAAACTGCACAGGGCTGATTTTGTCCACACCTTCCAGCGCCTTGGCAAAGCCGCGGTAAATCTGGCTGGTGATCACGCCGCTGTTGCCGCGGGCACCGCGCAGAGCACCCTTGGCCAGTGCAGCAGCCGCTTCGCCTGCACTCTGGAATTCCTTCTGGTTGATTTCGCGGGTCGCGCTCATCATGGTCAGAGACATGTTGGTGCCCGTATCACCATCCGGCACAGGGAACACGTTCAGCGCGTCCACATTTTCACGATTTTTTTCCAGAAGATTTGCGCCTGCGATGACCATTTCGCGCAGCAAAAGGCCATCGATGAATTTCGTCTGAATCAACGTCGTTTCCTCCGTTCATGTACGTCAGATACGGATGCCTTCCACCGAGATGTTGACGCGGCGCACCTTGACGCCCGTCATGCTTTCCAGCTTGTACTTGACCTGTTCCACGATGGTCTTGCACACCTCGGCCACGGAAATGCCGTATTCCACCACGATGAAAAGATCCACGTCCAGCTGATCTTCCACCATGCGGACCTGCACACCCTTGCTCAGGTTTTCGCGGCCAAGCCACTCCACCAGACCGTCCTTGGCCCGCTTGGAGGACATGGCAACGATGCCATAGCATTCCAGTGCCGCATAGCCGACGACTTTGAGCAGCACATCTTCACTGATATAAATCGTACCGATATCGTTCTTTACTTTGCATTCCATGACTATGAACCTCCTTTAGGTTCTCTGCCCCATACGCATACGGGGACATATCATAGTATACAGGAAAAATCCAAATGTTGCAACCCCTAAACCTTTTTGGCAAAAAACGTCCGGAAAAATGCTTATTTCATACGCCAGATCCGGTCGTTATATTCCCAAATGGTCCGGTCGCTGGAGAAGAAACCGGAGGACGCCGTATTGGTAATGGCCATACGCACCCACTTTTCGCGGTTGCGGTAGTCCTGCTCGGTGCGGCGCTGGGCCATAGAATAGGAACCGAAATCCTTCAGCACAAAGTAGGGATCGGAGAACAGCAGGTTGTGGTAAATATCCTGCAAGGCAGCAGGGTTTTCAGGCATCAAAGTACCGTCGATGATCTGGGTCAGGGCACGGCGGAGTTCGGCATTGGTTTCATATACATGCATGGGAGAATAGCCGCCCGTCTGCTTCAGATCCCGCACGGTATCCGTGCGCATGCCGAAAATGTAAATGTTGTCTGCGCCCACCGCATTGTGGATCTCGATATTGGCGCCGTCCATGGTACCGATGGTGAGTGCGCCGTTCATCATGAACTTCATGTTGCCCGTACCGGATGCTTCCTTGCCGGCAGTAGACAACTGTTCGCTCAGATCAGCTGCAGGAATCAGCGCTTCGGCACCGGATACATCGTAGTTCTCCAGGAACACCACTTTCAGCATTTTCTTCGCCCGGGGAGAGCGGTCAATGAGACGGGAAATGGCCAGAATCATCCGGATAATCTGCTTGGCCATGTAGTAAGCCGGGCTGGCCTTGGCGCCGAAAATGAACACGCGGGGCTCCATGGTGAAATTCGGATCATCCATAATCCGGTTGTAAAGCACCAGAATATGCAGTGCATTAAGCAGCTGGCGCTTATACTCATGGAGACGCTTGGCCTGCACGTCGAATATGTATTCCGGATCCACCCGCATGCCCTGACGCTTGAACAGCACGTCGCTGAAATACTGTTTGTTTTCTTTTTTCACCGCCCAGAATGCATCGCGGAAAGCAGGATCATCCCGGAAGGGCAGCAGGTTTTTCAGTTCTTCCGGATCACGGATCCATTTGCCGCCGATGGAATCGCAGATCAGATTTTTCAGCGCCGGGTTGCAGCTCATCAGCCAGCGGCGATGGGTAATGCCGTTGGTGATGGCAGAAAACTTTTCGGGCATCACCTGATAATAATCGTGGAAAGTATCCTTTTTCAGGATATCGCCGTGGAGCTGCGAAACGCCGTTCACAGAATAGCTCATGGCCACGCACAGATTGGCCATATGCACCATGCCGTAAGCAATAACTGCCTGACGGGCAATGCGGGGATCGCTGCCGTCATGGTATTCTTCAGCCAGACGGGCGCATACGCGGCGGTTGATCTCCTGCAAAATCATGTAAATACGGGGCACCAGGTTCTGCATCATGGGTTCAGGCCACTTTTCCAGCGCTTCGCTCATGACGGTATGGTTGGTGTATGCAATGGTGCGCTGCACAATCAAGCTGGCTTCATCCCAGCCAAGGCCTTCTTCGTCCATCAGCAAACGCATCAGTTCGGGAATGGCCAGGCCCGGATGGGTATCGTTGATATGAATGGTCATCTTTTCGGGCAGCAGATGGAACTGATTGCCGAAACGGCGTTTGAAATCCTTCAGCGCATACTGCAGCGTGGCGCTGGTAAAGAAATAGTGCTGTTTAAGGCGCAGTTCCTTGCCCTCGTAATGATTATCTTCGGGATAGAGCACCTTGCTGATCACAGCGGCCAGTTCCTGTTCCTGCATGGCCTTCATATATTCGCCGCTGTTGAAAGACTGGAAGTCCATGGTTTTGTTGGAACGGGCACGCCACATGCGAAGGGAGTTGACCACTTCACAATCATAGCCTGCCACAGGCATATCGTAAGGAACAGCGGTCACGGTGCGGTAATCGTGATGGATGAACTTCATCCGGCCGTTTTCATGTTTTTCTTCCAGCCACCCGTTAAAGTGCACTTCGCAGGTATCTTCCGGCGCAGGCACTTCCCACACATTTCCGTTTTCCAGCCAGTTATCCGGCATTTCCACCTGCTGCCCTTCAATCAGGCGCTGACGGAACAGGCCATACTCATATCGGATGGTGCAGCCCATCGCCGGCATGGAGAGAGAGGACAGAGAATCCAGAAAGCAGGCCGCCAGACGGCCCAGGCCGCCGTTGCCAAGGCCGGGTTCCGGTTCTTCCCACAGCACTTTTTTGATATCCAGACCCAGTTCCTCCAGCGCTTCACGGTAGGTATCGCTGGAGCACAGATTCAGCATATTGCAGTATGCGCTGCGGCCCGTGAGGAATTCCACAGACAGGTAATACAAACGCTTTCCCTGATAATCCTTATCCTGCTCGCGGTATTTGACCCACTTTTGCATGATCTGGTCGCGCACGGTGGACGCCACAGCATAGTAAATCTGCTGGTCCGTGGCATCTTCAAGCGTGCGCCCGTTATAACGCTGCAGTTTGCCGATAATGGATTTTTTGATGGACTCTTTATCAAAAGAGGTCGTAGGCATATTGGCCCTCCCATATGTCACGATGACAGTTCTTTTGTCATCCGATGATATTTAACTGTGCAGAAAAATCATTCTTACAAATCCAACGCGCACAATCTTCATTATTATAAGATAATCCGGTCAAAATGTAAACCTCTGCCGCTCCAACGCAGCAAAATGCATGTTTTTTTGCCTTCGCACTTGATTAGAAACGGAAAACAGGCTATGATACTTACAGACACATACGCAATACCCCGCAAGGAGGAATCATTCATATGAAAGCTTTGCTTATCGGCGGCACCGGCGTCATCAGCACCCATATTACCAAACTGCTTTTGCAAAAGGGCTGGGACGTAACGCTGCTCAATCGCGGCAACCGCCAGAACGAATTTCCCGAAGCCGGTCAGATCATTGCAGACATGAACAATGAAGCCGAAGTGAAGGAAAAACTGGAAGGCCTGCATTTTGACGTAGTCTGCCAGTTCATCGCCTTCCTGCCCAGTCAGGTGGAACGGGACATTCGCCTGTTTACCGGCAAGACCGATCAGTACATCTTTATTTCCAGCGCATCTGCCTATCAGAAACCTCCGGCTCATCCCGTCATCACCGAATCCACCCCCCTGCACAACCCCTACTGGCAGTATTCCCGGGATAAAGCCGCCTGTGAGGATGTGCTGATGCAGGCCTATCACAAAGACCTCTTCCCCGTCACCATCGTGCGTCCCAGCCACACTTTCTCCGAACGCTCCATCACCATTCCCCTGCACGGTCAGTTCGGCGCATATCAGGTGCTCAAGCGCATGCAGGAAGGCAAGAAGGTGCTGGTGCCCAACGGCGGCGCAACGCTGTGGACGGTCACCGCGTCCCGCGATTTTGCCAAGGGCTTTGTGGGGCTGATGGGCAACGTGCACGCCATCGGCGAAAATGTGCACATCACTTCCGACGAATCCCTCACCTGGAACCAGATTATGACAACCATCGCCCGCATCATGAAGGTGGAATACAAACCCTGTTATGTGCCCGCCTCCATTCTGGCCAAAGTGCAGAAGTACGATTTCAATGGCGCACTGCTGGGCGACAAGGCCAACTCCGTCATCTTTGACAACAGCAAGCTCAAGCGTCTGGTACCGGATTTCTGCGCATCCTGCCGGTTCGATCAGGCAGCGCAGGATTCCGTGCATAATCTGCTGAACGATCCTGCCCTGTGCAAGCCGGACCCCGAGTTTGACCAGTTCTGCGATCAGGTAGTGGAAATCATGGAAGAAGCGGAAGCAAAAATTGCCTCTCTCTGATACAATGCAAAAAGCAGCAGCGGAATCATGTTCCGTTGCTGCTTTTTCTTTGTAAAGGAACCCTTCCTTTACGGCTCTGTATGTAAACGGCCTTTTGCCGGTCATCATGCGTAACAGGTCAGGCATTGCCTGAACAGGGTTTCCTTATTCCAGAATGAAGTTTTCCAGTGCCTTGACGAATTCTTCGATCTTGCCGTCACCCATATCATTGGTGTCGATGTACATCTTGTCGCGGGCAGAATACATCATGGCCAGCACACCCAGGGTAGACTTGGGATCAACACAGAACTTATCACCGCGCAGATAGAATTCATGGGGGAACTTCTGGCAGATGCTGCTGAGCTTTTCAGCTTCCTTCATGTTAGCTACTTGAATGCGGATGTTCATAGTCGTTTTCCATCTCCTTTTCGGCATTTACGGATCCCCGATCCGCACTATCATTGTATATTATGGTACCAGAAAAAGCAACTTCGCCGTTTTAACAAGGTTTGAAATCTGTTTTTGGTATGGATGTACAATAAGGTTTGCACATTTACAATGTATGTATATTTACCGTTATATACATCTTTCTTTGACATATTTTTTCCAAACCATCGCATAACCAGAGAAGCTGTGTTATAATAAAGAGAAGGATCGCCATAGCGGGCTTATGCATCCGCATGGAAGGAGGAAACACCTTGAAGCGTATTGTATTAACGGGCGGCGGCTCTGCAGGCCACGTCACTCCCCATCTTGCCATTATGCCCCATCTGCTGGAAAAAGGGTACGATGTACACTACATCGGCACCAAAGACGGCATTGAAAAACGCATGGTTGCCGATTTGCCCGGCATTACATATCATGAAGTAAAAAGCGGCAAGCTGCGCCGCTATTTTGACTGGAAAAATTTCACCGACCCCTTCCGGGTTATTGCAGGTGCCGCAGAATCCGTCATGCTGATGCGCAAGCTCAAGCCCGACGTATGCTTTTCCAAAGGCGGCTTTGTATCCGTACCCGTGGTATACGGCGCATGGTGCGCCAAAGTACCTACGCTCTGCCACGAAAGCGACCTGACCCCCGGCCTCGCCAACAAAATCTGCTCCAAGTTCGCAAAGAAAGTAGCCACCACTTTCCCCGAATGCGCCAAAGCGCTGGGTGAAAAAGGCATCATGACGGGTACGCCCCTGCGCGAAAACCTGTTTTCCGGCAGCCGGGAAGCAGGCCTTCGCATCTGCGGTCTGGATGGCAGCAAGCCCGTACTTTGCATGATGGGCGGCAGTCTGGGCGCCCAGAGCGTGAACAAAGCCCTTCGTGAAGCACTGCCCGAACTGCTTCCGCATATGGACATCGTGCATCTCACCGGCAAAGGCAATATGGACGAAAGCCTGAAGGACACAAAAGGCTATGTGCAGTTCGAATTCCTGTCCGACGACCTGCCCCACATCATGGCGCTGGCAGACTTCATCCTCTCCCGCGCCGGCAGCAATGCCCTGTGCGAGTTCCAGGCTTTAAAGAAACCCATGCTGCTGGTTCCCTATCCCAAGGGCGCCAGCCGCGGCGACCAGATCCTGAATGCCGAAAGCTATCGCGCCCGCGGCCTTGCCCATGTGCTTCTGCAGGAAAACATGACAGCAAAAACGCTCGCCGACGCCATTTTTGCTTTGATCAAAGACAAGGAAAACCTGATCCGCAATCTGGAAGACGCGCCGCCTGCCGACGGCACCATGGCCATTTTGCGCCTGATCGAAGAAATTCAGCAAAAATAATCCCCGAAATAAGGTTTACAAATTTTCGCTTTCCAGTTATAATGCTTTCATTGGCATTGATGGAGACGGGCGCGTTCTCCTGCCCCCAAGCGAGCCGGCAGATGGTGAAAGGCCGGCGGGCAGCACGCAGCCGGATCACTCCGGAGCCTCCGTCCGAAGGGACGGCGCATCGCCTGCGATATCGGGCGTCGAGCGGATGGGTGTTCCTTGCATCACACATCAACTTGGGTGGTACCGCGGATTTTTTCCGTCCCAGGAATTCAAGTTCCTGGGACGTTTTTTCTTTCCCGGGACGACAGACGAATGGAGGAAATGCACCATGTACAAGAAAGTGTCCACTGACATGAACTTTGCGGCCCGCGAAAAAGAGGTGCTCAAGTTCTGGCAGGAAAACGACATCATCCGGAAGAGTTTCCATGCCCGCGACAACGCGGAAGAAACCTTCACCTTCTTTGACGGCCCTCCCACGGCCAACGGCAAGCCCCACATCGGCCACGTGGAAACCCGCGCCATCAAGGATCTGATTCCCCGCTTCCATACCATGAAGGGCAAGAACGTGCTGCGCAAGGCCGGCTGGGATACCCACGGCCTGCCCGTTGAACTGGAAGTGGAAAAGAAGCTGGGTCTGGACGGCAAGCCCCAGATCGAAGCCTACGGCATCGAACCCTTCATCCAGGAATGCAAAAAGAGCGTGTGGAAGTATCTGCACGAGTGGGAAGACATGTCCAACCGCGTCGGCTACTGGGTGGATATGGAAGATCCCTACGTCACCTACCATGACAATTACATCGAATCCGTGTGGTGGTCTCTCAAGACCATCGCCGATAAGGGCCTGATCTACAAAGGCCACAAGATCGTTCCTTACTGCCCCCGCTGCGGCACTGCCCTGTCTTCCCATGAAGTGGCTCAGGGCTATAAGAGCGTGAAGGAATACTCCGCATTTGCCAAGTTCAAGGTAAAGAACGCCGAATCCCTCACCTACATTCTGGCCTGGACCACCACGCCCTGGACGCTGCCCTCCAACGTGGCGCTGTGCGTGAACGCCAACGAAGAATACTGCGAATTCGAATGGGGCGGCGCCCGCAACATCATGGCCAAGGCCCTCATTCCTTCCGTATTCTCTCAGGAAGATCAGGATGCCATGGTCATGCTGCGCACTTTCAAGGGCGCCGAACTGGAACACACTGAATACGAACCCCTCTTCCCCATGCAGGATGCGCCCAAGGAAAAGGCCTGGTACGTGGTGTGCGACGATTACGTCACCCTGACCGACGGTACCGGCGTGGTTCACATCGCCCCCGCTTTCGGTGAAGACGACGCCCGTGTGGGCCGCAAGTACAATCTGCCCTTCGTACAGTTGGTGGATACTCAGGGGCAGTTTGTGGAAGGCACCCCCTGGGCTGGCACCTTCGTCAAGAACGCCGATGAGCCCATCATGCAGGATCTGAAGGAACGCGGTCTGCTGCTGAAGAAGGCGCTGTACGAACACGAATACCCCCATTGCTGGCGCTGCGATACACCCCTTTTGTATTACGCCCGTCCTACCTGGTTCATCAAGATGACTGCCGTGAAGGACGACCTGGTTGCCAACAACCGTTCTGTCAACTGGTATCCCGACAACATCAAGGAAGGCCGTATGGGCAACTTCCTTGAAAATGTGGTGGACTGGGGACTGTCCCGTGAACGCTACTGGGGCACTCCTCTGCCCATCTGGCAGTGCGAAGACGGCCACATGCACGTCATCGGCAGCAAGCAGGAACTTTATGACATGGCCATCGGCGAAGTGAACCTGCCCGAACTGCACCGCCCCTACATCGACCAGGTGGTCATCAAGTGCCCCCACTGCGGCAAGCCCATGCACCGCGTTAAGGAAGTCATTGACTGCTGGTACGATTCCGGCTCCATGCCCTTCGCCCAGTGGCACTATCCCTTTGAAAACAAGGAAAAGTTCGAAAGCCGTTTCCCCGCCAACTTCATTTCCGAAGCCATTGACCAGACCCGCGGCTGGTTCTACACCCTGCTGGCTATCTCCACGCTGATCTTCGGCCGCGCGCCCTTTGAAAACTGCGTGGTGCTGGGCCATGTGCAGGACAAGGACGGCCGCAAGATGAGTAAGCATCTGGGCAACGTGGTGGATCCCAACACCGTGCTGGAAAAGCAGGGCGCTGACGCCATCCGCTGGTTCTTCTACTCCTCCAGTGCGCCCTGGCTGCCCTGCCGCTTCCATGAAGACGCCCTGAACGAAGGTCAGCGCAAGTTTATGTCCACCTTGTGGAATACTTACGCCTTCTTCATCCTCTATGCCGACATCGATCAGTTCGATCCCAAGGAACATGACCTTTCCAAGGTGGAACTGACGCTGATGGACAAGTGGATCCTCAGCCGCCTCAACTCCCTGATCAAGGAAGTGGACGACAACCTGACCGCTTACAAGATCCCCGAATCTGCCCGTGCGCTGAACGACTTTGTGGATGAACTTTCCAACTGGTATGTGCGCCGCGGCCGCGAACGCTTCTGGGGCAAGGGCATGGCCGGTGATAAGGAAGCCGCCTTCACCACGCTGTACCATGTGCTGGAAACCCTCTCCCGCCTGATCGCACCCTATGTGCCCTTCATGGCAGAAAGCATCTATCAGAACCTGGTCAAGTCTGTGCAGGATAACGCCCCCGAAAGCGTGCATCTGTGCGACTTCCCTGTGGCAGACGAAAGCCGCATTGACAAGGCCATGGAAGAACAGATGGAAGCGCTCATCGAAGTAGTGCAGCTGGGCCGCGCCTGCCGCAACCTGGCCAATATGAAGGTTCGCCAGCCCGCCGCCAACCTGTACGTGACCGGCGCCGCCTTTGGCCATGAATATGCCGAACTGGCTGAAGACGAACTGAACGTAAAGCACGTGGAGCTGGTTCAGGATGCTTCCGCCTTCACCGGCTACAAGCTCAAGCCTCAGATGCGCACCCTGGGTCCCAAGTACGGCAAGCTCCTGGGCAAAATCAGCAAGGCACTGCTGGAACAGGACGGCAACAAGGTGGTCAAGGGCTTC
>JAFYLS010000009.1 GCA_017550035.1 Clostridia bacterium | reverse complement strand
GCGTCCAGCACGGCCGGACTGCTGCCAGGTGCTGGCAATGGTGCCGGGATAGCCGCAGAGCACGCATGCCTCCAGCGCACCGATATCAATGCCCAGTTCCAGCGCATTGGTGCTGACCACTGCCTGAATCTTGCCGCTGCGCAGGCCCTGCTCAATTTCTCTTCTCTCAGAAGGCAGGTAACCGCCGCGGTAGCCGCGCACCTTGCCGGAATACCCCAGTGGATCGCTGACCAGTTCCTTGAGCTGCCTTGTCAGCACTTCCACCTGCAGACGGCTTTTGCCAAACACAATGGTCTGCACCCCGTTTTTGACCAGCATGGAAGAAATGGCTCTGGTTTCAGGCATCACGCCCTTGCGGATGCCCAGCTGCGCGTTGACCACAGGCGGGTTATAGAAGATCACGTGCTTTTCACCGCTGGGCGCACCGTTATCATCCACCAGCGTAACCGGCCTGCCGATCAAGGTTTCCGCAAGTTCCCTGGGGTTCTGGATGGTGGCAGAGCACAGAATAAACTGAGGATGGCTGCCGTAAAACGCACACAGGCGCAGTAAACGGCGCAGCACGTTGCTGAGATTGGAGCCAAAGATGCCGCGATAGCTGTGAATTTCATCAATAACGATGTACTTCAGGTTTTCAAACAGCTTCACCCACTTGGTGTGGTGGGGCAGAATGCCGCTGTGCAGCATATCCGGATTGGTCACCACCACATGGCCGGCCTGACGCACGGCGCGGCGGGCCGCACCGGGGGTATCGCCGTCATAAGTAAAGGTTTTGATGTCCACGTCCATCAACGTGATCAGTTCATACAGTTCGCTGACCTGATCAGCAGACAGCGCCTTGGTAGGAAACAGATACAGGGCGCGGGCATCGGGATTATGGAGGATCTCATTGAGCACAGGCAGGTTGTAGCACAGCGTCTTACCGGATGCCGTGGGCGTTACCACCACAAAATCCTCGCCCCGGCAGGCACTGGCAAAGGCCTGCGCCTGATGGGTGTAAAGCTGATGAACGCCGTGCTTCTTCAGTGCCGCGGGAATGCGTTCGTCCACTCCCTCGGGAAATGGAGCAAAGCGTGCTTCCCGGGCGGGCATAACCTGCCAGCGGGTCACATTTTCCATGAAAGACGGTGAATTTTTCAATTGTTCCAGCAATTGGGGCAAATTCATATGCGACCCTCCTTCGTGATTAAAAATGCCGCGCCGTTTTCAGGCAGCGGCATACTTGTGTTTCTCGTTGCTTTTACTGTTCCTTGCCCTCGTAGCGACGGCACATGGTGTACTTGGAAATAGCGCTCTGCACCGCTTCGGGGCAGGCCGCGGAAATAACTTCCGCCAGGTAAGGCGGCAAGATCCGGTTGTACTTCACTTCCAGAATGATCTCTTCATGGTCCAGCACCGGAACGGTGGGCACGTAAGGGTTGAAAATGTCAATGGAGCCAAGGCCGGAGCGCAATTGCTTGTCAAAGGTAATGCGCACTTCTTCTGCGGGATGGAGATAGGCTTCCCGATTATAGTCCACAATGACCACGGGATGCAAAAGATTGATGCGCATTTCCCGATACACATCGCGCAAAAGGCCGGAAGCGGTACTTTCCAATCCGCTGGGATCCCCGGCGATCATCTGATCTGCCAGGTCCCGGGGAATCTTCTGGGAACGCTTGGAGATATAGGCGCCCACCTTGGTTTTGCATTCCATGAAGATTTCGGAATCAGAATAGTTGTAGATGCGCATCCGATATTTATCGCGGTCCTTAACGCCGTTGATCTTATCAAAATACGCATCGTCAAACACCGTATCAAAGTACAGCGAACGGATGGCATATTCCCCGCCTCTTTTGGCGGCATGGGGATCCAGTTTCAGCACGCCCCGAAGCACCCGGGACAAAACTTCGTACTGGGTGCGGGAAATATAGAATTTCAGTTCGTGACGAAGCGGTAGTGCCATGAATTACGCACCCGCCTCTGTCTGACAGGCCACCAGCGTCGCATCGTGCACGCCATCAATATCCAGCATATGGCCCACCAGATCGCTGCGCTGATCCATGCGCACTTCCACCGTCATTTCTGCGCCGGAACGGGTAACCGTCTTGGAACGCATGCGGTAGAAACGCACGCTGCGGCGCAGTTCGCTTTCGATATCTGCCTGAGCAAATTCATCAAAGTGCAAAACCAGCAGATAGCTGTTGGGAGACTGAAAGCGAACAAAGGACAGCACCAGCAAAATCAGGGAAATGCCAAGCACCACCACCAGCGCGATCACATACTGACCGGCGCCCAGCAGAATGCCCATGGTGATAGCCCAGAACATATACGCCGTATCGAGGGGATCCTTCACGGCAGTACGGAAACGCACAATGGACAGAGCACCTACCATGCCCATGGAAAGCGCCACGTTAGAGCCGATGGCCATAACCACGGGCGCGGTGACGATGGTGAGCATGATCAGCGTCAGAGAGAAAGTGGGGCTGTAGAGCACGCCGCGGTAGGTCTTCTTATACACCAGAGAAATAATGATACCCACCACCAGACCGGCAAAGAGCACCATGGCCACGTTCAGGGGCGTAAAGTTGGACAGCTGAGAAGCAAACCAGTCGGAGAAACTGGCGTTGGAAACAATGTCCTGCATGTTAATGGTATTGGTCAACAGCGCAATGGCGTTCATAAGCACAAACCCTTTCCTGTAATGTATCTATAATAGTATACCTATTTCCCCATTTCGTCAAATCTGGGGTTTTTCGGGACGGGGAGACCCAAAGTAATACACCATATCCTCATCGGAGAGCTGGAACTGCGTCTGCACAAAGCCGTACAGGTTGTAGGGACGCATGACCATGGTTTCTTCCCGCATACGGCGGATACGTTCCTTCCAGTAACGCATGGCGCCGTCGGCGCTGAGAGGGGAATCGGAGTTGATTTTCTTATCGTTGTACTCCGCCCAGCGTTCAAAATGGATGGGCATTTCAGGAGCGATGATCGCGATGCATTCGTCCAGTTCAGCCTGCATGGCGCTGACCGTGATCCGCTGATACATAAGCCCAATTTTGGTCAGGAACCGGTCGCGGTATTCATCCACTTCCAGAATCTTGCGGAAGATCACGTTGTTGATGTTCTGCTGACCCATGCCCTTTTCCTTCATATAGGACCAGGGACTGTCAAAGGAAGAGGAGAACAGGCCGTAGTCCATATCAAAGATGATGCACTTCCACTTGCTGCCTTCAGTGGGCAGACGGTAGAACATGATGTTACCGGGGTCACTGTCGCCAAAGAACATCTTGATGGCAAACCAGTCGATGTAGGAATCAATGTCTATATTGGCATCCAGGAAATTCCGGTCTTCCTGATTGGTATTGGGGGAGGAATTCTTGATGCGGTCGCGCATTTCCAGATAAGCGTCATTGGTGCCCTGCACTTCACTGGAATTGCCGCGGATGATGTTGATTTCCCCGGCAAGTTCCACATCCAGCCCTTCGTGCTGGGCAATGCAGTATTCATCTTTGCGCTCGCGCATGTTGTAATGGCCCCAGTAGATTCCGTTGATATACACAACCACCGGCTTCCACGCCAGGGTAATGATATCCGTATCCACATACTTTTCGATCAGGCGGGTCTGCACACCGTCGCTGACGCGGGTCCACACGCAGTCGTTACCGCTGTTTCGGAGTGTGAAGGATTTGTAGCTTTCAAATTCCCGGTTCTCAAACAACGGATATTCAAAGAACTTGCTGCCGGATGCGGCATTGGCCCGCACCTTCATGGATTTCTGGGGCATATCCAGAGAATAGTCGCCCATCAGGTCCATTTTGGCCCCCTGAGAAATCACCGCTTTACCTGTTTCCTGGTCAAACACTTCCACGTAAGAAGGCCGGGCAATTTTACCAAATTCGCGGTATATGGTGTTTTTGTAGGGAATCTTTTCACAGATGGCGTCTTCACCTACGGTCAAAAGACCGTCCACAGGATTATAGAGTTCATCCGGGTCAATCACCAGCGATACCACGTCCAGCGTGTGATAGGTGTTCATAATATAGCTGGCAGAAACCACAGAAGACGGCTGCAGCCCTTCCTGGAATGCGCGGATGCGAAGCACCGTGGTATTGGAAATTTCAAAGGGTTCGGTATAAACCCTGGAATTTTCCACGGTAGGAATGCTGCCGTCCGTGGTATAGCGCACGGTGGCACCCTCGGGCGCCGTTACATCCACCGTAATGATGCCTTCATACAAACCGCCGGCCAGTGAAAAGGCAGGACGCTCGGCAAAGCCGTAGAAACCCAGCCCATTGGCCGCACCGGGCGTTGGAATATCATAATAAAAAAAACCGCCGGCACCCAGCGTACGTCCATAGGAAGTGTCGCCGGGAATTTCAGGCAGGTACAGCCTGTCCAGTACACGACCCGTGGCGTCCGACAGCGTCAGCATTTCACCGCCCACGCGGGTGAGCGCAAAGGAAGCATGCAGCCGTGAACCATCCGTGCCTGCCTTTTCGGATTTATCCAGCATGACTACCTTGTATTCGCCGGGATAAATGATAGTGCCCATGGGGAAAGTCCACTTCCGGGGCCAGTTGATATTGTCAGAAAGTCCCCAGCCGGACATATCCCAGCTCATGGCAGAGGAGTTATAGATTTCCACATAATCCGAAGCCTCCTCGCCGGCCAGGGCAATCACCTGGTCGGCAGAGGAAACGACTTCCGAAATAAGCACACCGGTAGGATTGATGGCGCGCAGGTATTCATCCGCCTTATTGGCGCCTGCCTGGTTATTAGCCACGCCGGGCGTTGCCAGCGTATAAAGCTGCCACGCCATGGAATGCGGATCGCGGCCGTAGGACATATCCTTGCCCAGGTTGTCAATGGTCACGCGGTCTACCAGCTGCCCCGTCAGCGTAGAGAGCACAATGGTTTCATGCTCTGCGCTGATTCCGAAGTTGGTGTGGGGATAATAGGTGGATTCTTCCACCTTGTCTTTACCGGAACAGAAGACAACATAGTAACTTTGGGCAGGAATCACGGCGTTCTGCGGAAACACCCATTTGATGGGCTTGCCTTCGTCATCGCTCAAGGCGTAATTGGAAAGATAGATGGGGGCATCGCCGCTGTTGTACAGTTCCACCCAATCGGACAGTTCGTCATCCGCATCACGAAGCCCGGAACGGGGAGAAGCCATCACTTCGTTAATCACCAGCACACCGGGCTCCACGGTATACGCTGCCATATACTTAAGGTATCCCTCGCCGGTATTTTCATATCCAGGAGAATATTCGGAGCTTTTTTCGTATGTATTGCCATCCGTCAGGATGTAGGATTCATCCGCATTCAGCACAGGCACCGTCACCTGATCAATGGCTACGCCGTTCGTATCAAACAGAAACAGGGTTTCGCCGTAGGAGGACAGTTTGAATTTGGCATGGTAGCGGCCGGTTTCTTCTGTACGGTTCACATCGTCGCAAAATACCAGCACCCGCTCTCCGGCATTCAGAACAATATCCGGAAACAGGAAAGCGATCCGGTCGCTGCGGTCAGAAAGGCCCACATTTTTCAAATTCAGCGCCACATCCGCCGTATTGACGATTTCGACCCAATCGCCGAAGTTGCCGTTTTCATCCGGCAGCGCACTGGTATTATCGCTCATCACTTCGCTGATGCGCAGACCTGCATGGGTGGTACGGATTTCTTCGCCTGCATCGTATCCTGCATTCACCGCCATCACCACAGGGGCTTTGGGCAATACAAGAATCAGCAGAAGCAGCACAGCCCCCAACACGATCATCAGCGGCATGCGCACATCTTTTTTATTATATCGGCCGTTACGGCGCTGGTTTTGAGACGGCATGGTTTTCTCCTTTCATGGGGAGCGGAATCTCCCTGCAGGCATATACCTGCGCCATGTATTATAACATAAGTTGCAGAAACATAAAAGACACAATTTTTTCTTGCTGCCACTGTTTACGTTTATTTTACATATATTTCTGCGCCGCCGCATAGTTTTTTCTGACCACGCAAAAAAGGGAGGTTTCCATCATGACCCCATCCCCTGTTCATTTACCTGCTCAGCTGCCCCGCGGCAAAAAGGAAGAATATGCCGCGCCGTCTTTTTCCATGTACCGCGATATTCTTGAACGCACCCAGGGCGATCTGTACATTGGCGTTGTAGGCCCTGTACGCACAGGAAAAAGCACCTTCATCACATCCTTTATGGAAAAACTGGTCCTTCCCCTGATGCCTCCATCCCCCCGCTTTGACCGCATACAGGATGAACTGCCGCAGTCCGCATCCGGGCGCAGCATCATGACCACGCAGCCCAAATTCATCCCCGGCGAAGGTGCAGCCGATATCAGCATCGAACAGAAACTGGAAGCCCGGGTCCGCATGGTGGATTCCGTAGGATACCTGATTCCCAGTGCACTTGAAAAAGAAGACGCCCGCATGGTATCCACGCCCTGGGAAGAGGAACCCATCCCCTTTGAAAAAGCTGCCCGCATCGGCACCAAACGGGTGATGGAGGAGCATGCCACCATCGGCGTGGTGGTTACAACCGACGGCAGCATTTCGGATATTCCCCGCAGCGACTACATTCTGGCAGAAGAAGAAGCCGTGCGGGATATGAAGCAATCGGGAAAACCCTTCCTGATTGTGCTCAACTCCGCCCATCCCAAGTCTGATGATGCCGTGGCCCTTCAGCATGCGCTGACAGAAAAATACAGTGTGCCTGTGCATCTGCTCAGCGTCAGGGATATGTCGCTTGAGGATATCCAGCAATTGCTGTTGGGCGCGCTCATGGAATTCCCCATCCGGGAGATCCGTTTTGATCTGCCTGCCTGGGTGGAAGCGCTGCCCCGGGAGCACTGGCTGAAGGACCACATTTTTTCATTGATGAAGGAACTTGCCCCCCGCGTCAGCAAACTGCGCCATAAAGACCAGGTACAGCAGGTGTTTATGTCCTCTCCCCACCTGAAAACCCCGGAGGAAATCAAAACGCTGCCGGGCGAAGGCTGTGTCATCTACCAATTGTCTGTACAGGACGGTCTCTTCAATCAGGTACTCAGCGAGCAATGCGGCACGGATATTTCCGATGATGCGCAGCTCCTGACGCTCATGACCGAACTGATGCAGGCCAAAAAGGAATACGACCGCATGGCCGGAGCACTGAAAGCTGTGGCGCAAACAGGATACGGCATGGTCATTCCCGCCATGGAGGAAGTAACGCTGGATGAACCCCAGCTGATGAAGCAGGGAAGCCGTTTTGGCGTACGTCTTCGCGCCACCGCCCCCACACTGCATCTGGTACGTTCGGATATTCAGACCGAAATCACCCCTGTACTGGGTACCCAGGAACAGAGTGAGGAATTTATTGACTACCTCAGCGGAGAATTCAAGGAGGACCCCAAGAAACTGTGGAATACCAATTTCTTCGGTAAATCCCTGCAGACGCTGGTACAGGAAGAGCTCAGCGGCAAAATCGGCAGAATGCCCATCGAAACTCAGGAAAAAGTGCAGTTGGCACTTTCCCGTATGCTGAACGAAGGCGACGGCGGCATGATCTGCATTCTGCTGTAATAAATCCTGTCACAAATTAGCCATCTTTTATCTCTGTACATCCTTGCTGTTTTTTGGTATGATATAGGTGTGACCAAGTGTGAAGGAGCATTTGTATGTATACCGAACAGCATTATCAAATGAACCGTAAACAGCTCAGGCAGCGTTCTGTTTTGCTGGGCATTCCTGCGTTTATCCTGCTGGCAATTGTCATTGCATCTTTTATTCTCCGCATCAAATGGCTGACCATGCTGTCCACCATCCTGCTCGGGTCCTTCAGCCTGTTTTGCTATTATCTTCTGCTGTACCCGGTCATCGCCTACGGCCGCCACATGCACGAACTGCTCTTTGGCCGCACCCGCACCATGACGGGCGCTTTCAAAGAGATGGGCCGGGATCTGGTGCTGCGCGAGGGTGTAAAATTCTACCCCGTCATTATCAGCGTAGGCCGCATGGAGCATCCTGACGACGATCGGCTTTTGTACTACGACGCCAATCTCCCGCTTCCCGAATGGCAGCAGGGCGAATGGATCAACTTTACAGTGCATGATAAATCCATTGGCAAATGGGAGTTTGTCCGGCAGCCCTGATCCCGTTGGGGCATACAGGCTGCTTTACCGAAAGGAGCGCATATGACTGAGAACGCCTGCATCCTGGTATGTGTCACCGTACAGAAAGAATGTGAACGTCTCATTAGGCGCGGAAAAGCAGAGGCGCTGCAGCATCATCTTCCGCTGCACATAATCCATGTGAACACAGGAAAGAATTATCTGGGCAATCCGGATGCCGCCGATGCGCTTAACCACCTGTACGCACTGGCCCGGGAAGCGGATGCTGAAATGAACATCCTGTACAATACGGATGTTATGCAGGCCATTTCCGGATACGCCCGGCAGGAGAATGCCAAAGTTCTTATTCTGGGCGCTGACCGCAGCGGATTTACCCACACACTGTCCATGTTGCTGCCCCTGTGCCAGATCATCACAAATCCCACATAAGACATGTACCTTCAAAACCGCCAAACGGCGGTTTTTTTTCTTTGCCCAAATATCGGATAAAGCGGCCTTGCACAGTCAATACTGCATTTATGATAAAACAGGTGAGGTGACAAAATGTCCCATTCTTCTTCACAGCATTCCGCTGCGCAACCGCTCACCGGATCCTTGGACGAAAAAAAAGCGCTCATCAAAAGCGCCTGCCATACAGACCTCAGCTGCGATATCAAGGAACGCAGCTTTTCCTGCATGGGACAGGATGCCGTCTTGTTCTATCTGGACGGTATGTCAGACAGCAACCAGATCACCCGATGCATCCTCTTCCCCTGCCAGTCCCTGTCCTGCGAAGTGCCTCCCGATGATCTTTGCAGTTATCTGACCGAACACATTCTGCCGATAAGCAACGTACAAACCACCCTGCAGTTATCCAACGCATTACAGTCGCTTTTTAACGGTGATGCGCTGATGCTGGCGGAAGGAATAGACGGCGCGCTGCTTCTGGATGTAAAAGGCTATGCTTCCCGCGGCATTTCCTCCCCAAAAGACGAAACGGTGATCGTAGGTCCCCATGAAGGCTTTACCGAAACACTGAAAAACAACATGACGCTGATGCGCCGGCTGATGCGCTCGCCCGACATGATCACAGAATCCATCACCGTCGGGCACAAAATACCCAAACAACTGTGTCTGGTCTACCTGAAGGATATCGCGCCCGCCGAAAGCATTGAGGAAATCAAGCGGCGCATTCAGGGATGCAATATCGATTACATTGCCAACATGGGTATTCTGGAACAGCTTCTGGAAGATGATCCCTATGCCCTTTTGCCGCAGGCCGTTTATACCGAACGGCCCGACCGTGCATGCAGTTTTCTATTGGAAGGTCAGCTTGTTCTTCTGCTTGAAAATGCGCCCTACGCCATGGCCATGCCTGCAGGGCTCCCCCATTTGCTCCATGCCCCGGACGACAGCGCTATGCGCTGGCAATATGGCTCCTTCCTGCGCCTTCTGCGCATGGCCGGTTTGCTGCTTTCCATTGTGCTGCCCGGACTGTATGTGGCATTGACCTCCTTTCACCCGGAAGGCTTGCCCGTCACCCTGCTGACGTCCGTGCTCGAAACACAAAGTAAAGTCCCTCTGCCGCTGTTTCCTTCCATGCTGATCATGCTGTTTATCTTTTGCCTCATCAACGAAGCCGGCACCAGAGTGCCGGGTGCTCTGGGCAGCGGACTCAACATTGTTGGCGGATTGATCCTGGGACAGGCTGCCATCACCGCCAATCTGTTCAGCCCGCTGGTCATCATCGTAGTGGCGCTCAGCGGCCTGGGCAGCTATGCCGCCCCCAGCTACAGCCTGACGCTGTCCATCCGCCTGGCACAGTTTTTTCTGCTGATTCTTTCCGGGTTGTTCGGTTTTCTGGGGCTGATCGGCGGATTGTTCTTGCTTTTCATGCGTTCCAGCGCCATCACCAGTTTGAACAAGCCTGCCAATGCACCCTTTACGCCTTATCGCGCCGCAAACCCGGACCATGTGCTGCGCCTGCCTGTATGGCGCCAGCGTCTCCGAGGTGCTTTGGCCAATCCCCTGCATATGGACAGAACCCATGGACGCATGCGCGCCTGGGAAAAACGGAGGAACAAGCCTTGAAACTCACTCAAACCACCACGCCGGTACATTCCAGAACCGAGCAAGTCAACCAGCGCTGGGATGTGCATATCCGCAACCAGCATAAACTAACAGGCTTGTGCCTCTTTGCTCAGCTTTGGCTCAGCCACGGTTTGTATCTCATCGAACGGGTAAGCACAGCCTCCTATCTGAGCCTGCTGCTTATCCTCTTTCCGTTTTTACTGGTTCATATGGCTGCCAAATTCCTTTCCCGGCACGTAAAAACGGCTCAAAGTACTTTGACGGCATGTCTTCCCCGTCCGCTTGGTCGGGCTATGGAGATTACCATCGCCTTTTCTCTGCTGATGGATGCCGTGTTTATTCTGTGCGGACTTTCTTCACTCCTCAGCGAGCTGCTGACTGCATTCCGTCATTTTACCATTGCTCCGGTCATTGGTATTCTCTGCGCACTGTCTCAGGTTCAAAACCGCCCCTATGCCATTGTTCACCTCAGCGGGCTGCTGTTTTTTCCGTTGTTGGGTGCGTTGCTGTTCGCTTCTGCACCTGCGCTGGAAGAAGGAAACATCTACCACTTTTTCCCCGTTTTCTGCGGCGGTATCAAGTCCATATGGACAGGCAGTCTCTGGCTGCTGGGATCCATAGGCTGCGCCTGTATTCCCGATCTGCTGCCGGATGAACGCCCGGCGCTTACCCGCATCCGAAGCGGCGAAAAACATCTGGGAATCGGCTATGTTCTGGCCGGCGGTCTTTGCGCCCTGTTGATTTTGATTGCATACACGTACCTGCTTCCGCCCCATGACCTTGCAGCTTCCCGTTCTGTGGGGACACGCCTTCTGCTGCCGGCACAAATCTCATCTTCTGTTCCCGGATGGACGCTGTACGTCTGTGCGCTGATTCTTTTGCTGATGATTGCCTATTCATCTTCAGTCAGCAGGTGCGGCATTTTTCTCTGCGGAACATGCACACAGGAGAAAGCTGCTCCGGATAAAATCATACTGCTGCTCGTCTTCCTCACGCTTCCGCCTGCTATGTTTTACGCCCAGTCTGTGCAAAAGTGGCTGATCAATCTGCTGCCATTCCGCGCCGTTCCCTATTTAATTTCTCTTTTTGCTGCATATATATGTTCCGCAGTGCAGCGGATACGCAAAAGGAGGCAGCTATGAAACTTCGTTTGATCCTTCTGCTTCTGTTTACGCTGATGCTTTCCGGCTGCACAGCGCTCAACACCGAAGAGCAGCTGATGGTCGTCGTCATGGGCATTGATCATACAGAAGATCAGCAATTCCGCATCACAGTGAAAGTTCCCAGTTTTGCTTCTTCATCCGAAAGCGGCGGCGGAGCAGACGGCTATATTTCCCTGTCTGCAACTGCCAAAGATTTCCCCTCAGCGCTTGCCAAGCTGTCATCCATTGCCCCGCGAACCCTCAATTACAGCCAGACCCGCCAACTGCTCATTCATAACAACGCACTGCTTGCCGCTCCGGACCTGATTACCACCCTCAGCCATGTGGACGGCATGCGCAGCCAGGCCATAATCAGCATATGCACTTCCGAAACAAAGCAAACCATGGAGGGACTCAAGGCCTCTATTGGCACACGGCTCAGCCGATATATTGACAGCACGCTGAACACTTCCCTGAAAGAAGGGATCATCCCGGACAGCACCTTGATCCGAACACTGTCTCAAATTAACGGCGGCTATCAGGATGCCATGCTTTCCATTATTACACAGCAAAGCAGCAATCATGCGCAACAGGCGGCCATCCCTGCCATGCAGAAATCTTCTCAGGGGTCATCTCAGCAAGAAGAAAGCAAAGAGAACGATATCCTGTGGATTGGCGCGGCTGCCATGGACGGAAAAACATTGTCAGGTTATCTGGATGGCTTTGAAACCATGCTATACCGCTTTATCTGTGGTGAAATAGACAGCATCACCTACACTACAGATGACGGCGTATACCAGCTCACTTCCCGCTTTGGTCCGCATTTCTCCGTTGACCAGAAGGCAAATACAGATGTTCTACAGATACACGGCAAAATCAATCTGCTTCCTCAATACGGAACAGAAGCAGACCTTGACGACATCTGCCAGCAATTGGAGCAGGATACCGAAAACCTTGTAAAGACCCTGCAAACGCTCCGATGCGATGCTTTGGGGTTCGGCGGACATTACAGCAAAAAGTACCGTACCCTCACTGCCTGGGAGCAAAGCGGCTGGAAAGACGCCTATATTGCTGCAGACACAGACGTATCTTTTTCGCTGACGCTGATGAATGAATGAATAATACACATCGGCAGCAAACCAAATACCCGGTCTGGTCTTATGCTATTTTGCAATAAATTACAATTTTTTCTAAAATAGGGATAGCATATTCGTATCACTCATGCTATAATATACACGTATGCATAGGCTTAAAAGGAGGAAACGCGAATGGCCCAGGGTCCCTCGTGGAAAGTGATTCATATGGCACGCAGCGAAAAGCATGCCCAAATCATCCTGTCCGCGCTGGAAACGGAAGGCTTTCTGGTACGCCTCAAGCAGGTATACCGCACCGTTTCTTCAGATGAAAACTATTATGAAATTATGGTTCCCAGCGGGGAAGCGACCGAAGCCCAACAGCTTTTGATCGAAAAAAACCTGCTCCTGTGAACCTGTTAAGGAGTGAACGTTATGCCTAATATCGCAGTTCTCACCAGCGGCGGCGACAGCCCCGGCATGAACGCCGCGGTCGTCAGCGTTGCTCGCACTGCAGCTTCGCTGGATATGCCTTTGATTGGTATCAAGCGCGGTTATAATGGCCTGATCAATACCGAAGGCAAGTGGGAAGACAACTTTGTCAACCTTGATCTGAATACCGTTCTGGATATTGCCGACCTGCCCGGCACCTACCTGCGCACCGCCCGCTGCGATGAATTCCGCCAGCACGAATACCGCGTCATCGCTGCAAACAAGCTTCGCGAAATGGACGTGGCCGGTCTGGTTGTTATTGGCGGCAACGGCAGTTTTGCCGGCGCCCAGTATCTTTGCGAACTGGGTATCCCCTGCATTGGCATTCCCGGCACCATTGACAATGACCTTCCCTATACCGAAATGACGCTGGGTTATGATACCGCCGTGAACACCTGCGTGGATGCGGTTCGCGCCATTCGCGCCACCTCCCGTTCTCACGACCGCCCCCATGTTGTTGAAGTCATGGGCCGCGATTGCGGTGATATTGCCTTGTCTACTGCTGCTGCTACCGGCGCCGAAATCCTCATCGTTCCCGAAGTGAAGTGGAGCGTTGATGAAGTAGCCGACAAACTGAATCGTCAGCTGCAGAAGGGCAACCCCCGTGCCACCGTAGTGATTGCCGAAGGCGCCTGGAATTCCATGGAACCCTTTGATGTTTACAGCTTCCTCAAGCCCTATGGCAAACAGGTATTCGAAGGTGAGCCCATGACTTCCAACCGTCTCGCCAGCGTGCTCAAGCGCAAATGTGGCATGGCGGAAGTGCGTTCCACCGTTGTGGGTTACACCCAGCGCGGCACCACTCCCACTGCCCGCGATAGTATGTTCGCTTTTGAAGCCGGCTACATTGCAGTGAATCTGCTGCGCAAAGGCATCGGCAATCAGGTCATCGGCATGAAGAACGGTAAGCTCTTCCATATGCCCATCAATGAAGCACTTGCTGTGAAGCCCGAATTCGACCTGCGTACTTTCAACATCATTAACGCACTGTAAATTGAGGAATAGCAAAGAACCTGCCAAACCGGCAGGTTCTTTTTTGATTCTATTTGTTTATAGAAATCATAAAGAGAAGTATCATAAAATAGGGCATGAAAAAGGGACCGTGGTTTCCCACGGTCCCCGATGGTTTGTTCAGTTAGAACAGCTCACCGAAGCAAATTACTTACCCAGGTGCTTGTCCAGCTGAGACTGAGCGTCGGCGATCAGATCCTGCAGACCAGCAGCGTTCAGCTTTTCCATCATTTCGGGCAGCACGTCATCAATGTTGGTAACGCCGCACTTGTAGTTGGCGCTGTATTCAGCATAGATGTTGGTGATTTCGGCCAGTTCAGCAGTCCACTGGCTGTTGTCCCACACGAAGCCGTTCATAGTGGAGACCTTGGCGTTCTTGGCCACTTCGTCATAGTACATGTCATACTGTTCGAAGACGGGAGCGGGAGCAGTGCCAGCGATCTGGTCTTCAGACACGGCGATGGAGCTGTTGAAGTAAGCAGGCTGAGAGAAGCCCCAGGGGCTGTAGTTGTCCTTACCAACCTGAGTACGCAGCACGCCACCGGCGCAAGTAGCAGACTGTTCTTCGGTCACGTAGTCCCAGTGATAGCCCTGCACACCATAGCGCATGGTATCAACGAACAGCTGATCCACATAGCACAGTTCGAGGTACTTCAGAGCGGCGATCATGCGAGCTTCGTCTTCTTCCAGAGTCACGGACAGAGCGTTCATGGAGCCCTGCACGGTGTCAACGGAGAGGTTGGGGCCAAAGTAGCAGGTCATCTTGGTGGGCCAGCCGTTGGCAACGGTGTAGTCGTAGCCGGGCCAAGCCTGAACCATGTTGATGCGTTCCTTGTCGCCGTCAACGGAGGTTTCGGTGATGGTGGCAGCGTCGGGGTTCACCAGACCAGCCTGGTACCACTTGTACATGGTGCGATAGCGGTCCATGATTTCGGGATCGTCGAAGAGGGTCACAACCTTGGCTTCTTCGTCACCGAAGACCAGACCGATCTGGGCGGTACGGGAGATGAAGTCGAAGGAAGATTCCAGACCAGCGGGAGCGCCGCCGATGTTAACGGGATACTGGTTTTCGGGCAGGGTGGCCTTCCACGCAGTCAGGAACTCAGTCAGTTCATCCCAGGAAGCAATACGGTCGGGAATGGTGTAGCCCAGTTCTTCGGCCAGAGCAGAGGGATAGTAGATGAAGTTCATGGTGGCGTAGTCCTTCTTGACGGGGATAGCATAGATGCTTCCGTCGGGATGGGTAGCCAGATCCCACACGTCCTGAGTCATTTCGGCAACCAGGCCGGGCACGTTCTCGAGGTAAGGCTTCACGTCAGCGAAGATGCCTTCGGAGATACGGTCGGTGGTGTTGTTCAGCCAGGAGCAAGTGTAGTAAATGTCATACACTTCGCCGTTCTGGATGGAGTTCAGCATCTGGTCATTGGTCATGTACTCGATCTGGCAGGTAACGCCGATCTTTTCGCTGGACATCTTGTTC
>JAFYLS010000079.1 GCA_017550035.1 Clostridia bacterium | reverse complement strand
CGGCCTCTCCGATACTGTGGAACTGGGCAAGGATGTTGACGCAATTGCCGGCGCCACTATCACCAGTGAAGCTGTTGTAAAGGCTGTCAACGAAATTCTGGCTGCTGCTCCCGCCGCCGAATCCAGCGCTCTGTCCGCCTCCACCAAGGGCTTTGCCGGTCCTGTGTATGTGGAACTGACGCTGGATGCCGAAGGCAAGATCACTGCCATCACCATCGGCGATGACGCCTTTGCCGAGACCGCCGGTTTCGGTGCCAAGGCCAAGGAACCCGCCTTCTACGAACAGTTCATCGGCCTCTCCGGTGCTGTGGAACTGGGCAAAGATGTTGACGCCATTGCCGGCGCCACCGTCACCAGTGAAGCCGTTGTGAAGGCTGTCAACGAAATTCTGGCTGCTGCGAAGTAAAGGAGTTTGTCATGTACGAAAGTATTGAACACATTTTTACAGCGATCGTCCAGTACAGCGTACTTGCCCTTGAATTCATCGGCGTTCTGATTATCCTTTTCACTGCCGGCAAAGGTGTGGTAAACTACATCCGAAACCGCAGCGATGTGCGTCTTGAGATCGCACAGGGCATTGCCCTTGCGCTGGAATTCAAGCTTGGCAGCGAGGTGCTTCGTACCACCATCGTCCGTGACTCTCAGGAGCTTCTGATCGTTGGTGCCATCGTACTGCTCCGCGCAGCCATTACCTTCCTGATTCATTGGGAAATCAAGAACGAAGAAGCCCGTATGGAAATCCATCCGAAATAATCAAATCTTCATCAAAAGGTGGGATCTGTTTGAAAGTTTCTTTCCGTGGTGGTGTGCATCCCGCGCATCACAGCAAACGTCCGACACAGCATCTGCCCGTGGAAGCCTTTGTTTCCGATACCGTACGCATTATCATGAGCATGCATATCGGTGCACCTTCTACTCCCTGCGTCAAGAAGGGCGATCTGGTCAAGGTTGGTCAGGTTATCGGTGAACCCGTGGGTGCACTGGGCATTCCCGTGCACGCCAGCGTTTCCGGCGAAGTCATCGCTGTGGAAAAAATCCCCTATCTTGGCGCTCAGCCTGTAGAGTGCGTAACCATTCGCAACGACTTTGCCGACACCTGGGTAGAACTCAATCCCCTGGGCAATGTTGAAAGCGTTGATCCGGCGCTGATCGTGCCTGCCATCAAGAATGCCGGTATCTGCGGTATGGGCGGCGCTTCCTTCCCCACTCATATCAAGCTCAGCCCCCGCGAAGGCCAGCAGTGCGAAACCATCCTGGTTAACGGCGCAGAATGCGAAACTCACCTGACCGCAGACCATCGCCTGATGCTGGAAAACAGCGACCGCATTGTGGACGGTGTTCGCGCCGCCATGCGCGCTGTCAATGCCAAGGAAGGCATCATTGCTATCGAAGACAATAAGCCCGATGCCATCAAAGCCATGATTAAAGCCTGCCACGGCCGCGAAAATGTGCGCGTGCAGGTTATGCGCACCAAGTACCCCCAGGGCGGCGAAAAGCAGCTGATCGAAGCCTGCACCGGCAAACAGGTGCCCAGCGGCAAGCTGCCTCTGGATGTAGGCGTTGTGGTGCTGAATGTGGGCACCTGCGCTGCCATTGCTGACGCCGTCATCGACGGTAAGCCTTTGATCGAACGTATCACCACCGTCACCGGCGGCGTGCGCAATCCTGCCAACCTGCTTCTGCGCATTGGCACCATCACCGAAGATGTGATCGGCCACTGCGGCGGTTTTGCTGTAACCCCCGGTAAGGTGTGCTTCGGCGGCGCCATGACCGGTCTGTGCCTGCCCAACATCAGCATTCCCATGGCGAAATCTACCAACGGCATTGTGGTTTACAGCGAAGAAGAAGCCGCAAGCGTGGAAGAAGACGCCTGCATCCGCTGCGGCAAGTGCGTATCCGTTTGCCCCATCGGCCTCAATCCCTTCGAAATCAAGCTGGCTGCCGATAAGGATGACATGGAAAAAGCCAAGAGCCTGAACGTGATGGACTGTGTTCTTTGCGGCTGCTGCTCCTTTGAATGTCCTGCCCGCCGCTGGCTGACTGCATCCTTCAAGATGGCCAAACAGAAGATCGCTGCACAGGCGAAAGCGAAAGGAGGCAAATAATCCATGAGCCTCATTACATCTACTGCTCCTCATATCCGTTCTCGTCTGAACACGCAGAAGATTATGTTGAATGTGATCATTTCTCTTCTGCCCTGCGCTCTGGCCGGTATTTTCTACTTTGGCTATCGCGCCGCCATCGTGATGGCAGTTGCCATGGTTTCTGCTGTTGCTGCCGAATTCATCTGGCAGAAGCTGGCTAAGAAACCCGTAAAAGTAAACGATTGCTCCGCTGCCGTAACAGGTCTCCTGCTGGCCCTGTGCATCACTCCCACCGCTCCCTGGTGGATGGTGATGATCGGCTCCGTGTTCGCCATCATCATCGTCAAGCAGCTTTTTGGCGGAATCGGTGATAACTTCCTGAATCCCGCGCTGGCGGCCCGTGCAGTTCTGCTCGCTTCCTGGCCCGCCCGCATGACCGCACACATTGCCGTAACAACTTTCCCCGGCGTGGATGTTGTTGCCAGCGCCACTCCCCTGGCAGGCGGCGAAGCCAGCATGCTGCAGCTGCTGTTCGGTCAGGTGCCCGGCGCCATCGGCGAAACCTGCAAAATCGCGATCTTGATCGGTTTCGTATACCTCCTGATCACCAAGACCATTACTTTCGAAGTGCCTGTTGTCACCATGCTGTCCGCATTCGTGCTGAGCTGGGCGCTGGGCATGAACCCTGTGACCACCGTTCTCTCCGGCGGTCTTCTGTTCGGCGCTGTGTATATGGCTACCGATTACACCACCAGCCCCATGAACCGTTGGCCCCGTGTGATTTATGCTGCCGGCATCGGCTGCATGACCGTGCTGATCCGCAAATTCGGCGCATATCCCGAAGGCGTGACCTATGCTATTCTGCTGATGAACATCCTCACGCCCCTGCTCGACCGCATGCTGCCCAACCGCGTATACGGCCATTCCCGCAAAAAGGAGGCGAAATGATCATGCAAGAAGGCAATCGCATCAGCAACCTGAAGAAAGTCTTCACCAACGGTATTCTGAACGAAAACCCCACCTTCCGTCTGGTACTGGGTACCTGCCCCACTTTGGCCGTGACCACCAGTGCTATCAACGGTCTGGGCATGGGTTTGGCCGCTACGTTCGTGCTGCTCTGCTCCAACATTGTCATTTCCATGCTGCGCAAGTTCATTCCCGATAAGGTGCGTATTCCTGCCTTTATCGTCATCATTGCCACTTTTGTGACCGTTGTGCAGCTGCTGCTTCAGGCCTATATTCCTTCCCTGTATGATAGTCTGGGCCTGTTTATTCCCCTGATTGTTGTGAACTGCATCATTCTGGCCCGTGCTGAAGCTTTCGCCAGCAAGAATCCTGTCGTTGCTTCCGGCGTAGACGGTCTGGGTATGGGCCTTGGTTTCACCCTGGCACTGACGCTGATCGGCGCCATCCGCGAACTGATTGGCAGCGGCACCATCTTCAATATGCAGGTTATGGGCGCTGGTTACGAACCCATGCTGATCATCGTCATGGCTTCCGGCGGCTTCCTTTCTTACGGCCTGCTACTGGGCATTATCAACGCCCTGACTAATCGCAAACAGCAGCAGAAGGAGGCGGAATAAATGAATATCTTTCTGTTCATGATCAGCTGTATCCTGACCAACAACTTCATTTTTTCCAAGTTTTTGGGTTGCTGCCCCTTCCTGGGCGTAAGCAGCAAGGTCTCCACAGCTGCCAGCATGGGTTTGGCTGTGACCTTCGTTATGACCATTGCCTCTTTCTTCGCCTACATGGTAGATCAGTGGCTGCTGGTTCCCTTCGGGCTGGATTACATGCGTACCATTGCCTTTATCCTCGTGATTGCTGCACTGGTACAGTTTGTTGAAATGTTCCTGAAGAAGAGCAGCCCCGGCATCTACAGTGCTTTGGGTATCTATCTGCCCCTGATCACCACCAACTGCGCCGTGCTGGGTGTTGCTACCCTGAACGTAACCGCCGAATACAACATGCTCTACAGCGTGATGAACGGCTTCTTCAGCGCACTGGGCTTTATGCTGGCTATCGTGCTGATGGCAGGTGTACGCGAACGTTTGGAAAGCAGCAAGATCCCTCAGTGCATGAAAGGCTTCCCCATCAGTCTGGTAACTGCCGGTTTGATGGCTATGGCTTTCATGGGCTTCAGCGGCATGGTGTAAGGAGGACGGAAATATGACGATTTTGTATGCTGCCCTTTGTCTGGGCGCTCTGGGTCTGGTTTTCGGTCTTGTGCTCACCTTCGCCAGCAAGAAGTTCCACGTAGAAGTGGATGAACGTGTAGAACAGGTAAAAGCCTGCACCGGTCAGGCCAACTGCGGTGCATGCGGCTATGCTGGTTGCGAAGCTTTTGCTCAGGCCGTAGTTGAAGGCAAGGCTAAGCCCAATGGCTGTGCCCCCGCCGGTGCCGAAGGCGCCCGCAAGATTGGCGAAATCATGGGTGTTGCCGTTGAAACCGGCGAACGCAATGTGGCCCGCGTACTTTGCAACGGCGTCAAGGGCGTTGCAAAGGAGACCAGCCGTTATGACGGTTATCGCAGCTGCGTGGTTGCTGCCGATATTGCCGGCGGTCCCAAGGCCTGCCGTTTCTCCTGTATCGGTCTGGGCGACTGTATGGATCATTGCGCGTTCAACGCGATTAGCATGGTAGATGGCGTTGCTCACATTAATGCAGATCTTTGCACTGCTTGCGGTGCTTGCGTCAACGCTTGCCCCCGTTCTGTGATCAAGCTTATGCCCATTTCTCAGAAGGTGATCGTTCGCTGCCGTAACAGCGATATGGCCCGCGTTGCCCGCGAAAGCTGCATGCGTGCCTGCATTGGTTGCGGCCGCTGCAAGAAAGAATGTAAGTATGATGCCATCGTGGTTGAAAACGGCTTTGCCCGTATCGATCCCGAAAAGTGCACCCGCTGCGGCGAATGCGCCAAAGTGTGCCCGTGCAACTGCATCACCGTGGAATAAGTAATTTATTCCACGAAACAAACCCGATGCCGTATAACGGCATCGGGTTTTCCTTTACGCAAAATAGAAAGACCGGAAAGCAAATGCTTTCCGGTCTATATTCCCCTTATTACACGCTTACGCGCGCAACCGATTACTGATTGCGGAACTTGGCAAAGCAGTCGCGGCAATACACGGGACGGTCGCCACGGGGCTGGAAGGGAACCTGAGTGGTGCAGCCGCAACCGTCGCAGATGACTTCGTACATCTGACGTTCGGGACGGGCGCCATTGTTAGCGTTCTGACGACGAGCAGCGCGGCAAGCGGGGCAGCGGCTGGGCTCGTTCTGGAAACCCTTTTCGGCGTAGAAAGCCTGTTCGGAAGCGGTGAAGGTGAATTCCTGGCCGCATTCACGGCAGGTCAGCGTCTTGTCCTGATACATATCTCAGAACCTCCTTTAATTTCGCCAAACAATGGGATACGTTTAGGAATTTTCCGTGTCTCTTCGCATCCGTCGCTTGACGATAACAAAGCCGGGAGAAAACCTGAGATACACCGAAGTTTGGTCTACCTTCCTATTATAGCACATTATTTCCACTTTGCATAGTCTTTTTCCAAAATATCCTTGAAATGCAAAGTTTTCATTTCTTTACATTTGTATGCATAAGTGTTATAATAGAAAAAAGGGAGTGATTAACATCGCATTCAATCATAAAGCATTCTGCACAAGACTGCAGAAACTGCGCTCGCTGCATCAGATGACACAAGCACAGGTAGCTGCTGCAATTGGTACTACTGAGAAGTTTTACAGCAACATTGAAACCGGAGAACGTCTTCCAAGCCTTGAAACTTTCGTTGCAATCGTCAACGCATTATCCGTTGATGCTAACGCACTTCTGGTTGACAGCTTCGTCTCATCCAACCTGAAGTCCAACCTTGAAAATGAAAGCGGCCGCCTTTTCTTTTACCAACCACAGAAAGAACACGCCGCCAATGAATCTGATGAAACATAATGAATAAACAAGACCCGGTCATCCGACCGGGTCTTTCTGATATTTTCTTACTCTGCACTCTCGACAGATTCTGCTGCATTTTGCGCCGCTTCCCATGCGGCGTAAAGCTGCGGATCCGAAAGATCGCCTGTCTGCATATAGACAGAGCCCATATCTTCGGGAATCTCAACGATAATATCCGGTTCCACTCCCACCTGATGTACTTCCTTGCCACTGGACAGATAATACTGCGCCACAGTAAACTGCACGCCATCTCCATCTGCTCCCAAAGGAACAACATACTGTATAATGCCCTTACCGTAGGAATTGACACCAACCAGGGTAGCTCGGCCAAGATCGCGCAGAGAACCGGAAAGAATTTCACTGGAAGAAGCGCTGTATTCGTTGATCAGCATTACCAGCGGAATATTCGTCTTACCATCATGTGTATAAGATTCTTCTTTGTTGCCGTAGCGGTCTTCACTATAGAAAAGCAGCCCTTCATCCAGGAACAGATCCGCAATGTTTACAGCATCTTCCACCCAACCGCCGCCATTATCGCGCAGGTCCACAATCAGCGATTTGGCGCCCTGTTCAATCAATTCATTCAGGGCATTTTCAAATGCCTGAGCGCAATCGCCAGCAAATTCGTACAGGCAGATATAACCCACCTGTTCTTCCAGCATCATATACTCCACGCGGTTCACGTGAATGATGGCACGGGGAATGCTGAAAATAAGCGACTCTCCCCCGCGGAGCACTTCCACTTCCACTGCAGTTTCCAGCTCACCGCGCATGAAATTTACAGCCGTCTGCATCGTGGTAGCATCTACCATAATATCTTTCACGCGAATCAGCTGATCACCGCGTAAAAGCCCTGCACGCTCAGCAGGCGTATCTTTGAATACCCGGGTAATAAACACGGTGTTATCCAAATAATTTCCCAGCATCTGAATACCGATTCCGCCATATTCTCCCTCATCGTCCGCCCACATCTGTTCCCATTCTTCAGCATTGTAGTAGTACGTGTAAGGATCTTCCAAACCGGCCAAAAAGCCGCGAATAGCCATTTCCTGCATGGCATCCTCATCCGGTTCCACATAATAGTACTGACGGATATAAGCAAGAATTTCGTCCATTTTCTGGTATTTTTTTAAGCTTTCGTATTCATCCTTCGTGATGGTCACCGTTTCCTGATTGTTATTCTTGAAATAATCAAACAGCCCGGTTGCCTGTGCGCTCAGCGTAATGCTCAGCAGCACCATGAAAACGGTTACCAGCACAGCCCATTTTCTTTTAATCATTCTGCACACTTTCCCATCAAAGCCATTATAAACGGCTCTTTTTCGCTTTCGCTTTATTATTCCCGCATCGACGCATTTCAAGCAGCATCTTGAAAGTAACGGCGTCATCAAACTTTCTCAAGTCCAACCCAAGCTGACGCTGCACTTTGTCCAAGCGGTAAACTAACGTGTTTCTGTGAATGTACAACTGGCGTGCCGTATCAGACAAATTTAGATCCTTCCTGAAAAACATTTCAATGGTGTAAAGCATTTCTTCGCTGAACAGACGCGCATTTGAGCGGTTGAACAGGAGCCCATGATAATGTTCAGCCATTTCAGGGGAAAGATCGGAAAGGAAACGTTCCAGCAGCATACTGCGGTATACATGGATACTTCGTTCCGGAGAGTAGACGCGCCCAATCTCCATGGCTCTGCGCGCCTGACGGTAACTTTCATGCAAATCAGCCACATTCTCGGCCACATCGCCAATGCCAACCGTCACACCCAGTGCCGTTTCTCCAAGCAAGGTTTCCTGCAGTGCCAATGCAAACTGGCGCAATTCATCCGCATCTTCCACGCCGGTCACATCTTTGATCAATGCAACGGTATGCTTGTCCATCACTACCAGCACATCATTTTGAATGCGCGGAGTAATCTCATTCAAAATATCGTATGCACTGCTCTGCTGAACCTGCACCATGTGTAAAAGAAGCACACAGCGCTTTACATTGGCCGGAATGCGATACTCATCTACCACAGCGTCAATTTCCGCGAGGGTCATTTCATTCTGCAAAATACGCTGATAGGCATAGTTCACATCATTACTTCCGGAATAAATCGCCATCGCAGACGCAATCAGGGTATCACAAAGCAGAAAAGCATCCCGCACCTGATCCGCTTCCCCAAGTGGCGACATAAAGACGAGATCGCTCTGGAATGCAGAAAGCTGATACAGTCTGCCTTCCTTCTCGACAGGTGTTCCCGGACGATCCAATTTAGGCAAAGAAAACCGGATGTTTTCTTTGGGAATCAGGCTGTTTCCGGTACTGTCCAGCAGCACAAGAGGCGTTTTCAACCTTGAAAATATAGATTCTAACTGCGGAAGAAGACGGCTGTCCATGTTGCACACCTTCCTTTCATATCTATGGTTGTTCAGGAATTGTTAATCACGTCATTTGCAATCGGATTTCAAAACAGAATCCAGTATGTATTTTAGTGACGACACATGCAACGTGCCAAAATATTCAGTCAGCTGTTTTTCGCAGCATCATCCATGGCTTCAGCGGCAGTCTTTCCTGCGCCCATCGCCAGAATGACCGTTGCAGCACCGGTCACCGCATCGCCGCCGGCATAAACATGATCACGGCTGGTTAAGCCGCTTTCATCTTTGGTTACGATACATCCCCATTTATTAGTTTCCAAACCGGCAGTAGTGGTGCGAATCAGCGGATTGGGAGACGTACCGATTGCCATGATCACGGCATCCACTTCTATATCAAATTCACTGCCCGGCACTTCTTCCGGTCTGCACCTGCCGGATGCATCCGGTTCGCCCAACTGCATTTTGAGACAGCGGATATGCGTCACATCTTCATTTCCCATTACGGCTACTGGATTTGTCAGCATCCGGAAAACAATTCCTTCTTCCTTTGCATGCTCTACTTCTTCCTTGCGGGCCGGCATTTCACTTTCAGAACGGCGGTAAATAATGGAGACTTCTTCAGCGCCCAATCGCAATGCACAACGAGCAGCATCCATGGCTACATTACCACCGCCTACCACCGCAACGCGCTTTGCACGTTGGATGGGTGTTTTACTGCCGGTTTCATAGGCTTTCATGAGATTCACGCGGGTCAGGAATTCATTGGCTGAATATACGCCGCGGAGATTTTCCCCCGGAATACCCATAAAGCGGGGCAATCCGGCGCCCGTTCCGATGAACACGCTTTGGAACCCCTGTTCAAACAATTCATCCACCGTAAGGGTTCTGCCAATAACAACATCCGTCGCGATGATTACACCCATTTTCTTCAGTTTTTCCACTTCTGCATGAACGATGGATTTGGGCAGACGGAATTCCGGAATACCATACACCAACACGCCGCCAGGAACATGCAATGCTTCAAAGATCGTTACATCATATCCCCGGCGTCTCAGTTCGCCAGCGCAAGTCAAACCAGCCGGTCCAGCACCGACCACTGCCATTTTGATACCATTGGAAGCAGGTACTTCTTCTTTATCAGCACGAGCCAGATGTGTATCTGCTACATACCGTTCAACACGGCCAATTGCAACAGCTTCTCCTTTTATGCCGCGCACGCAGTGTTTCTCGCACTGACTTTCCTGAGGACATACACGGCCGCAAACGGCAGGCAATGTGCTGGATTCCGCAATCACCTGATATGCGCCTTCATCGTCTCCCTCTACAACCTTTTTGAGGAACGAAGGAATATTTATGTGAACCGGGCAGCCCTCTACACAAGGCTTGTGCCTGCAATTCAGGCAGCGCTGTGCTTCTTCACGTGCAATCTGCGCCGTGTACCCCAGTGCCACCTCCTGAAAATGTCTGCTGCGCTCTTTAGGATCAAGAACAGGCATTTCATGCTTTGTTAACCGCATATCATGCACAGATCACACCTCCTTTTTGAAAAGGTTGCACGCTTTTTCATATGCATGCTTTTCCTGCTCTGCATACATTCTTCCGCGCATCAACATTTCATCAAAATCAACCAGATGCCCATCAAAATCCGGACCATCTATACAGGCAAATTTCATTTTCCCACCTACAGTCAGCCGGCATCCGCCGCACATACCCGTACCATCAATCATGATAGGATTCATACTTACGACAGTAGGTATTTCATAACGCTTCGTCAAAAGAGATACAAATTTCATCATGACCAACGGACCGATTGCAAACACTACATCGTATGTTCTGCCGCTGTCAACGAGTGCTTTCAAAGCATCCGTTACCAGCCCTTTTTCTCCGGCAGAACCATCATCCGTCATAAGCTTCATTTCTTCAGAAACGGCTTCAAACTCTTTTTCCAGAATGACCAGGTCCGCGTTGCGGAATCCAATCACGCTGTCCACTTTTGCTCCCATTTCCTTCAGTTCACGCGCTATCGGATAGGCAATAGCACAACCCACACCGCCGCCAATCACAGCCGCAGATCGAATGCCTTCCAGTTCAGAAGGTTTGCCGAGAGGACCCACTACATCCTGCAAAAAATCTCCTGCCTGCATGCATGAAAACTGATGTGTAGATGCACCAACCACCTGCACAACAAGAGAGATCGTACCGTTCTTGCGATCATAATCAGATATTGTAAGAGGAATCCGTTCGCCGTCATTATCTACACGGACAATTACGAATTGGCCCGGCTTAGCCTTTGCTGCAATCAGCGGTGTATCCAGCACAACACGAAATACCTGTTTATTCAGTTCCTGTTTTTCCAAAATGCGAACCATAAACTCCTCCATTATTCTGCGCGTCGCACCGCAGGACTTCCATCCATAGTTTCTTCTATCAACGTATAAGCGCGTCCCATAATCTCTCTCTGTTTATCGCTCATCATTTCGGGTGCCTGTTTTGAACTGTTGATCACCCGGAACTGCACGCTTCCGCCTACTTCTTGTTTCCAGATATAGGTAGGAGTATAAGTAACGGCATCAAAAGTTATATGATCGTTTATTGCATCAACACTGATACGCATATTAAGCAGCATTCCGGATACCTGCGCACGGGCATCACGCTTTTCACTGAGCAGTGTACCCATAGAATAGGCTACCAGCGCACGCCGCACTTCGCCGCGGTCGGTAACTGCATCCATCCATTCAACCGGAAGCACTGCATCCGCCCCATAGCCAATAATCACATCTGCGCCTGCGCTGCACAGCTGCCGCGCTGTATCACGCTGACGCTCGGTAACTGCAGTTGCATCTGCCGTGCCCCACCAGAGCGATAGAACCACCAGGTCTGCACCCTGTTTACGTACCGCTTCAATATCTCGCTTGGCAGCTTGTACATCCAACACAGCAAGCCTGCCGCCCGACTGCATATTCTCTCTCGTTTTATTACTGACATTCTCGGCATATCCCAGTAAAGCAACGTGAATACCGTTCACCGCAATCAGGTTTGCCAAACCATTTTCGTCAAAATTCTGTACGCCTGCTGCATACATTCCGCTTTGCTCAATTGCTGCAGCGGTCTGTACAAGTCCCTGTTCACCTTTATCCAGAATGTGCGCATGGTTCAGCAGGATATGATCTATACCCAATGTACGCATTGCATCCAAAGTCTGCGGTACTGTCTGGATATCTGCATACTGTCCGTTTGCTTCACCAATAATGTTGGACAGCATGGCGATATTGAGATTGGCATATACCTGATCGCTGATATTTTGTAAAACCGGGACATAATCAAACTGTCCTGTCTGCGCCTGATGCACACTGCTGCTCACATCGCTCTGAAAAGCAGCCTGCCCGCCAAAGGTCAGTGTAAGTGTATGCTTCATCGGTGCTTGGGGGGCAGTATATAAAGGTTCCTGGCTGGGAGCCAGCGTCACTGTAGTTGTTTTGATGGTGCTTTGCGGTGCAGGAGTAGATACAGGCACATCCGTGGCAGCCAGACCGCTTCGAACCGAACTTACCAGTTCCATCGCGTCAAACTCGGAAAATTTCCCGTTTCCCATTCTGCCAAGAACGGAAACAGAGCCTACAGCAACCACAAGCGTCAAAACAATCATCAGCACAGAGCCAAAGGATATTCCGCGTTTTTTGTATTTCACTTATCCTGCACCTCCTTTCAACGCAATGTGCTTCTTTTATCTTATTGCAGCATTCTTTTCATAAATCAGCCGCAATCCTTTCAGTGTCAGCAAACCGTCAATATGCTGAATCACCGAAGATTTGGCTGCAATCAGACGCGCCATACCGCCGGTAGCTACCACGTTGGCATCCGGCGCATTCATCTCTTCCCTCATTTTATTGACAAGATAGTCAATCTGCCCCACATGCCCATAAATCAAACCGGACTGCAGATTGGCTACCGTGGTCCGGCCAATCACTTTTTCAGGCATCGTCAGTTCAAAATGAGGCAGCTTTGCAGTACCGGATACCAGCGCAGCGCTGGTCAATTTAATACCGGGACAGATGCAGCCGCCCAGAAATGCACCGTGCCGGTCCAGAGCACCCAACGTAGTTGCAGTACCAAAGTCAATGAAAACGCAAGGTCCTCCGTATAGATGATATGCTGCTACAGCATTGCAAATACGGTCGCTGCCCAGTTCACGGGGATTTTCGTACTTGATATCAATCCCCGTTTTGATACCCGGCGCCACCACAATAGGATCTATTCCAAAGTAATCGCGGCACATATGTTCCACCGTAAAATTGATGGTAGGCACAACAGAAGACATCATGATGCCTTTTACGCAGTGAATATCAATCTTCTCATGAGCAAACAAATTTGTAATAATAACGCCCATCTCATCACTGGTGTAGGTGCGCTGCGTGGAAAGGCGCCAGTAATGCACCATTTCTTCCCCGTCAAACAGAGCAGCTTTGATATTTGTATTCCCAATATCCATGGTAAGCAGCATGTTTCTATTTCTCCATTCCATATTAATCGTGAATCAGCCTGGCTTTTTTCAGTGCCAGAATAATAGGCGTAGAAAGCAGCGCAGCTGCGCCTGCTTCAGGCAGCCCTGCTGTCAGCACAATGGTACCGACAGTGGTCAGCAAAGCACTATTTTCGATACCGATCACGCAGTAGAATACAATCATCATGCCAAGGTAGAGCACGGTATTGGTGAGCGACCCGGCTGCAGCGGCTAATGCCAGAGAGAATTTCTGATTACACTTTGCCAGCAGGTGCTTTATACCGCAGCTTACCAGCGGCACCAGCAATCTGGGAATAAAGCACATGAAAATAACATACACTATGCCGCCCTGCATGACCGGCGCTACCAATGCGGAAGGCGCACGCAGAGCCGTATAAAAACTGACGAACCCCATGCATGCGCCAAGAATCAAGCCGCATTTCGTGCCCATCGCCAGTGCGCCGACAATTACAGGGACGCAAAGAAATGTGATATAGATCACACCCACATTGATAAATCCAATGGGCGTAAATCCCAGCAGCACCACAAGCGCCGCCAGTAAAGCCGTGATGGTCATGAACTGCAATTTCTTTTTCATTTTTACCTCCGTTCAAGCTCGTTACCCGATACCTGACGAACAAAAATCTTCCTCATTTTGGATGTCGAACCCCGCACTCGGGTATCCGCATTTATCCAATTTGATTATACCAGAAATCGTCTTTCCTGTCAAAAATTCCGCCGATCATTTACATATAAAAAGCAGGAGAATCATCATTCCCCTGCTTTTTTCTTCACTCAGCAAGACTGTCAAGATGCAGAATGTTTGCATCCATGAAAGCAGCTTCCTGCACATCATGAGTTGTCATAACAATCCTTGGCGCATGCTGTTTGATGACATCAGCCACACGCTTCTTAAGACCTTCATCCAGTCCCTTGAAAGGTTCATCCATCAGCAGCAGTTCTCCGCCAAATGCCAATGCACGGGCAATGGCTACACGACGCTGCATACCCCCGCTCATTTCGCCGGGATATTGATGTACATCTTCAATTTCCATCTGCTTCAGCAGATGATATGCAGTCTGCTCATCGGAACAAAGCGCCACATTTTTCAGCGCTGTTTCCCACGGAAGCAGCCTGTCTTCCTGAAACAGGAAGGAAATCTTCCCTTCATTTCCTGTGATCTTTCCACTTTCAGGCGCCATCAGTCCTGCAAGCAAACGCAGCAGCGTCGTTTTTCCAAAGCCGGAAGGGCCCATCAGAGCAATGCACGGATTGTCGGGAAACTGTAGATTCATATTCCGAAAAATGGTATGTCCTTCATACCCGGCAGTCACATTTTCAAACAGAATCATGCTTTCCTGCGCCTTCCTTCCTGCTTCTTTATGCGTACCAGGGCCAGTTTCAATCCCTTTTCCAGCACCAGAGAAAGCAAAATAACCATGAGCGTCCATGCAAACAGCTGAGGCGTTTCCAGATACACTTTGGCATCCTGCAGATTTTTGCCAATGGAAAACATGGGTTTAGCAATTACTTCTGCCGCAATGCCGGACTTCCAAGCAAAACCAAGTCCGGTTGCGCATGCAGATGCAAAATGCGAAAGTACAGACGGAATATATAAGTGCATCAGCCTTGCAGTTTTACTGAAGCGATAGCAATAAGACATTTCCAGCAATTGACTGTCTGTATTGGCAAGCGCATCCTGCACGTGCGTCCATATGATAGGCAAAACCATCAGAAAAGCAATAAAAACAGGGGTATTTTCATTGCTCAGCCACAAAAGCACCAGAATGATGAAGGATGTTACAGGCGTTGTCCGTATCATGGTTCTGAGCGGAGAAAGAAAGTCATCCAACAAAGGAATAAAGTGACACGCAAACGCCAGGAGAGAACCCAACACAACCGCAGCAAGATAGCCGGACATCACTCTGAACACCGAAAGCCCCACGCTGCGCCAGAACGCAGACGTTGCCCCTATCTTCACCAGTGCATGAAGCGTATCTATTGGTCCGGGAAGCAGCAGCGGTTTGCCCATCCAGGCAGCAGCAAGGCTCCATAAAAGCAGCCAGATCAGCGCCACGATCCAACCAGTCAGCCGCTTTTTCTTTCCCTTCATCTTCCGCGCTCCTTACTTCTACTCAGCGTAGTTTTTTACGATTACGTGGAACTTCATCAATCCTTCCACATTGCGGGCAATGCCAACCAATTCATTCTGTAGATAAACAGTGCAAGGACCCTCTACCTTTTCGGCATGAAGCCATTGCGCCAGCAGTGCCACCCCATTGAGTACCTGCTTCTCGAATTTCTCCGGCACATCTATCCTGGGAAGGTGGCCCAACGGTTCATCCATTGGCAGAATGCAGCCTTCAAGCATGCCGTTTTCCTTTGCTTCCTGCAACTGCTCCAGCGTAACACCGTTTTCAATATTGAAGATACCCACCTGCGTGCGAAGCAAAAACTTCATATGCGCAGGGTGATGAAGTTTCTGACCAATATCATGGCAAAGCGTACGGATATACGTTCCTCCGCCGCATTGTACACGGATCATGTACCCGTCTTCTGTTTCTCCCAATACATCGATCGCATAGATCCATGTTTTCCGGGACTCTGTTTTCACTTCAATGCCCTGACGTGCCAGCTTGTACAGCGGGGTTCCGTCGCGTTTCAATGCGGAATAGGCAGGCGGACACTGATCAATTTCACCGGTCAATTCTTCAAGCACGCGAAGAAACGCCTGATGATCAGGCTTTCCGCATCCTTTTTCGATCACTTGCCCCTGTGCGTCCTGCGTATCAGTGGCGCCATGGAAGGAGATCTCTGCGATATATGTTTTTTCCTTTTCAGAAAAGAAATTCAACAGGCGGGTCGCACGCCCCACCATGATAGGAAGTACGCCGGATGCTTCCGGGTCCAGCGTTCCAGCATGACCAACCTTTTCGCCGGTCAGGCGTTTCACTGCAGCAACTGCACCGCCGGAAGAAAGCCCCGGCGGTTTGATCAGGTCGATAAATCCATTCATTTCAATTCCTCAATCTGTTTGCGCATTTCGCGTTCGATCAGTTCGGCAGCTTCTTCCTCCGCCATTTCCGTACGGCAGCCGGCAGCCAGTACATGTCCCCCGCCTCCCAGCATCGCCGCAATGTGAGATACACGATAAGGGGCAATGGCACGGAAGCTGATCTTATGCTTTTCTTCATGCAGATCCATCAGATATGCCATCTTAACACCGGGGATATTGAGCGCATAGTTAACGATTCCATCGGTGTGCTCGTTTCCTGCACCGATTGCTTCAAACGCTTCTTTGGTCAATGTCATACAGGCACAGTTTCCGTCCGCAAACAAGCGCAAAGACTTAAGCGCACTTCCAAGAAGGCGTACATGCTTCTCTTCACGTAAAAGATGAACCTTACGGGAAATGTCATTGAGATCAAAGCCTGTCTTCACCATAGCCGCCGCACAGGCAAAAGTCTCTTCATCCGTATTGGAAAAAGAGAAATTTCCCGTATCCGTGCTGATAGCAGTATAGATGCAAGCAGCCATTTCTTTGTCCGGTTCTACATTCATAGCCTTCATCAGCCGCCAGATCATGCATCCGGTAGATGATGCATGCCCGTCTACTTCGTTGATCGCAGCATACTGCGGATTGGTATCATGATGATCAATCTGCACATGGTTTTTGCAGCGGCTGTATGCATCAAAACACTTCCCCATACGGCTTTCATCCGCACAATCCAGCGCCAGTGCCAGATCAACAGACATTTCCTCCAAAGCATCCGGCAGAAGCACCTTATCCGCACCTGGAAGAAAGCGAAGCTTTGCCGGCACAGGATCAGCACATACCATATATACTTTTTTCCCCATCTTGTCCAACAGACGTCCGCAAGCAAGCATAGAGCCGATTGCATCGCCATCAGGAGAGATATGGGTACACATGAGAATGCTGTCTGCGCCATAAAGCGCAGACAGCAAAAGTTTATTATTCATTTTCATCATCGTTTTCAGATTCGTCCTTTACATCCACGTCCCGAAGAATCTGAGCGATATGAGCACCATAAGCGATGTTCTGATCGCGCACAAAAATCAGTTCGGGAGTATAGCGCAGCTGAGCACGGTAACCCAGTTCACGACGGATAAAGCCGGCAGCTTTCTTCAGTGCCTGCATCATACCGTCCGCTTTTTCATCTTCCATAATGCTTACATACACTTTGGCATACCGAAGATCACGGGTCACATCCGCGCGGGTCACACAGTAGGTGCCGCTGATGCGGGGATCGTTCATCTCACGGATGATGCTGTCCAGTGCATGACGGACTTCTTCAGAAATACGGTCGATACGGAAATTAGCCATGGCTGTTCCTTTCTTTCCTATCAGGACTCAACTTCTTCCATGATGAAGCATTCCACCACGTCGTTTTCCTTAATATCGGAGAAGTTCTCCAGACTGATGCCGCATTCGTAACCCTGGTTCACTTCACGCACGTCGTCCTTGAAGCGGCGCAGAGAAGAAAGCTTGCCTTCGAACACAACCACGTTGTCACGCAGCAGACGGACGCTGGCATTACGCTGCATCTTGCCGTCGGTCACATAAGAACCGGCAACCATACCGGCGCCCGTGATCTTGAACACATTGCGCACCTGCGCATGGCCCAGGATGGTTTCCTTCAGCACGGGATCCAACATACCCTTCATAGCCTTTTCGATATCTTCGATGGCCTGATAAATGATGCGGTACAGACGGATGTCCACTTCTTCCTTGTCCGCGGCATTGCGGGCAGTGGCATCGGGACGAATGTTGAAACCGATGATAATAGCACCGAAAGCGGCAGCCAGGTTCACGTCATCCTGCGTAATGGCACCAACGGCGCTGTGCAGAATGCGTACCTTTACCTCGCTGTTGCTCAGCTTTTCAAGCGCCTGCTTCACAGCTTCCACGGAACCCTGTACGTCAGCCTTCACGATGATGTTCAGTTCCTGCACCTTGCCTTCATTGATGTTGGCAAACAGGTTATCCAGAGACACCTTGGTAGTGGCAGTACGGGATGCCTTCAGCTTTTCACGGCGTTCTTCAGCAACCATGCGGCTCAGCTTATCATCTTCCACAGCAAACATTTCGTCGCCGGCAGAAGGCACTTCGGTAAAGCCGGAAATTTCAACAGGCATCGAGGGGCCGGCAGTTTTTACACGTTCGCCGCGGTCATTCAGCATGGCACGCACACGGCCGGAAGCGGTACCGGCAACGATGTTATCGCCGATATTCAGAGTACCGTTCTGCAGCAGCACGGTAGCCAGAGGACCGCGTGCCTTATCCAGCTTCGCTTCAATGATAACACCGCTGGCCATACGGTTGGGATTGGCGCGGAGAGTCAGCATATCAGCCTGCAGCAGGATCAGTTCCAGCAGTTCATCCACACCGTCGCCGGTCATGGCAGATACAGGCGCCATGATAGTTTCGCCGCCCCATTCTTCTGCAATGAGTTCGTACTTGGTCAGTTCTTCCTTGATACGGTCGGGGTTGGCGGTGGGCTTATCCATCTTGTTGATGGCAACCACAATGGGCACATTAGCGGCCTTGGCATGGTTGATGGCTTCGATGGTCTGGGGCATAACGCCGTCATCGGCAGCTACGACCAGAACGGCGATATCCGTCGCCTGAGCACCGCGCATACGCATGGCGGTAAACGCTTCATGACCGGGGGTATCCAGGAAGGTGATCTTACGGCCGTCCAATTCGACGGTGTAAGCACCGATATGCTGGGTAATACCGCCGGCTTCAGTGCTGGTAACGTGCGCCTTACGGATATAGTCCAGAAGGCTGGTCTTACCATGGTCAACGTGACCCATGATGGTAATAACGGGAGGACGGGGCTGCAGGTCTTCTTCCTTATCTTCCACGTTGATATCGGAAAGAACATCTTCAGCCGTCTTATCCATCTTCTTTTCCAGAGTAACTTCAAATTCGCCGCACACCAGAGAAGCGGTATCGAAATCCAGTTCAGAGTTGATGTTGGCCATAATACCCAGCATCAGCAGCTTCTTGAGGATTTCGCCGGCAGGCTTACCGATACGTTCGGTCAAATCCTTAACGGTGATGGTATCGGCAGTCATGTACGCCTTTTCAATCTTGATTGGCGCCATCATCTGCTGCACAGAGGGCTTCTTTGCGCGTGCACGCTTGCCGCCGCGTACGGTTTCATCATCATAACCGTTGAAGGATTCCTTCTGCAGCTGCTTGCGGTTCTTGCTCACATGCTCGGGGTCATGCTGACGCAGATACTGCTTCTTGTTGGGATCGTAATTGGAAACGCGTTCCTTTTCCACCACGGGAGCCAGTTCGGGCGCCTTGGGACGGCCAAAACCGCCGCCCTGAGGACGACCGGCACCGCCCGCAGGACGATTGCCGCCCATGGGACGATTGCCCTGCGCGGCAGCACCGCCGGCAGGACGGCCAAAGCCGCCGTTCTGACCCTGAAGCGCAGGACGGTTATTATTGAAGGGCTGTCCGTTGGCAGGACGGCCAAAGGGACCCTGCTGATTGACGGGACGGGCATTTTGCTGACCCTGCTGACCCTGGGGATTGGCAGGACGGCCATAAGGACCCTGCTGGTTGACAGGACGGGCAAAAGGCTGGCCATTGGCAGGACGGCCATAGGGGCCCTGCTGATTGACGGGACGGGCATTTTGCTGACCCTGCTGACCCTGAGGATTGGCAGGACGGCCATAGGGACCTCGTTCATTCACAGGACGGGCACCGGGCTGACCGTTTGCAGCATTCTGAGGACGCTGCTGATTGTTGGCAGCGGGCGCCTGATTGGCGGGGCGGGCATTCTGCTGCCCCTGCTGAGGACGCTGCTGGTTGTTGGCAGCATTCTGGGAACGCTGCTGATTGGCAGCAGGCGCAGCCTTGGGGGCTTCCTGCTTGGCAGGAGCTTCTGCTTTGGTTTCCTGTACAGGTTTTTCCTGAACAGTTGCGGCCTTGGGCGCTTCCTGCTTCACTTCCTGCTTGGCAGGTGCGGCTTTCTTTTCTTCCTTCGCCTTAGGCGCTTCTTCCTTTACGGCAGGCTTTTCAGGTTCGTCAGGCATGGTCCAGGCTTTGGTATGCTGACGAGACAGCTGCTGCGCCTCTTCCTGACGCTTCTTATCCCGCTGTTCGTTTTCTGCGCGCTGGAACTGAGCTTCCTGCTTACGCAAAGATTGCAGCACGTTGTCAATGTTACGCTTGACACGTGCGGTTTCTTCCAGAATTACTCCGGTCTGCTGATTGATTTCTTTCGTGGCTTCCGCCAGTTTCGGCCTGCTGGTCATTCGACGCTTGCACCCCCGCGCTCTGCGCATTTTTGTTGTTGGTCTATTAAATCGGGATTTCCCTGGGATATGAGTAGCTGCCGAACCTTTTCGGCAAGTCCGCCCTGCTGGAACACGGCGGCATATCGGCTGTCCTTTCCGCAGGCTTCATCAATGAGCCCGTGCGGCAGTGTGAAATATGGTACCTGACGATACACGCAGGCATCCGTCAGTTTCTTGCGTGTGTTTTCACTGGCCTCTTCATCAATCAGCACCAGTGCGGCCTTACCTGAGCGAATCACGTTGATGCCCAGATTGGCGCCCAACGTAATCTGCCCGGCACGCATGGCAAGGCCCATCAATCCGCGCAATTTTTCTGTCATCGCTTATTTCAGCGCCTCCAGTTCGCGGTTCAAGCTTTCCTTGGTTTCTTCACTCAGCGCACACTCGAAAGCTCTTTCCAGCTGACGCTGGCGGATGGCCTTTTCCAGACACTGGGCGCTTTTACATACATATGCACCTCTGCCGGGTTTACGCCCCGTCACATCAATGGAAACTTCTCCCTCCGGGTTTTTCACAACGCGAAGCAATTCCTTTTTGGGTTTCATTTCGCGGCAGCCCACGCACATGCGCATGGGAATCTTCTTTTCCTTCATGGTACCTCCGGGAAGAGCTTATTCGATTTCGTCGTCCAGAGGCAGTTCGTAATCGTCGTATTCGTCTTCATCGGCGATCACCTTGCCAGTGCCTTCCGCAATGCCCTGACCAGTCTGCTGCAGCAGCTCGCTGACCTGGGTCTGCGACTTGATGTCGATCTTCCAGCCGGTCAGTTTAGCAGCAAGGCGGGCGTTCTGACCTTCCTTACCAATCGCCAGAGACAGCTGGTTATCCGGTACTACCACGCGGCAGATCTTTTCGCTGTCGGAAATGAACACGCTGATCACATGAGCAGGGTTCAGGGCATTAGCCACAAATTCCGCAGGATCTTCAGACCACTTAATAATGTCAATCTTTTCGTTCTTCAGTTCGCTGACCACCTTATCCACGCGGCTGCCGCGGGGACCCACGCAGGCGCCCACGGGATCGATGGTGGGATCGTTGGAAGCCACTGCCATCTTGGTGCGGCTGCCGGCTTCGCGGGCGATGGATTTAATCTGCACGATACCGGTAGCAATTTCCGGCACTTCCATTTCGAACAGGCGCTTCACAAGGCCGGGATGGATACGGCTGACGGACACCTGCGGCACGCGGGAAGTTTCGCGGCCGGTGCGGTGCACCTGCAGCACATACACCTTGATATGGTCGCCGGGGCGGTATTCTTCGCCGGGCATATATTCGCCGGCTTCCAGAACGCCCTGCGTGCGGCCCAGTTCTACATAGGCAGCCTTCTGATCCACTTTTTCCACGATACCGGTCAGGATTTCGTTTTCTTTTTCGATATACTCATCGTAGATCTTGCCGCGTTCAGCATCGCGCAGACGCTGGGTGATGACCTGCTTGGCAGTCTGTGCAGCCACACGGCCGAAATTCGCAGGCGTTACATCAATTTCAACGATATCGCCGATCTGGTAGTTGGGAGAATAATCCTGCGCATCGGCGATGGTGATCTGCTGAGCCTCATCCTCGATTTCATCGGGGTCCACAACGATCTTGCGTGCAAACACCTGCACGCCGTTTTCGCGGGTGATGGAAACCGCCAGATTCATGGGCACAGCACCGCGGGTGACATACTTGCGGTAGGCGGCTTTGCAGCCTTCTTCCACTGCTTCCAGAATCAGATCCACACTGATATCCTTCAGTTTAGCCAGGCTTTCAATCGCGTTAAAGATTTCGGCCTTTTCGTTGGTAACAACAGATTTTGCTTTACTTGCCATTGTCCGTTAACCGCCTTCCGTTACTCTTCATCAATAATTTCCTGAATTTCAGCATTACTGTCTTCCTCCAGACCGCTCAGATCCGGAACCAGGCGAACCTGTGCCACATCCTTGCGGGCAAACGCTTTTTCCGTTTCGCCCTGCAGGATCACCACAGTGTTTTCATCCATGGATTTTAAGATTCCCTGGAAGTTTTTGCTGCCGTCCTGATTCTTGTAAAGCTTCACATCAACCACAAGGCCGATGGATTTTTCAATGTCACGCTTTGTTTTGACAGGACGGTCGATGCCGGGAGAACAGACTTCCATAAAATCATAGTCGATATCGTCCAGCTTGGGCTGCGCTGCGCGATGGAACTTCTCACAATCGTCCAGCGTAATGCCGCCCTCCTGATCAATATAGATGCGCATATACAGCCCGCTGGGTTCTTTGTCAAAGGCTACATCGCACAATTCGTAATTCAATTCCTGTGCTACTTTTTCGCAGATCTTTGCCGCACGTTCTGCGCTGCTCTGCTTACGGGCCATATCAACACTCCCTTTCTCTTACGGCCATAAAAATATACAGAAAGAGTGGGAACAGCGTACATGAATAAAGCCACGGAAACGGGAAAAAGAACCTTTTGCCCGTCGAGCTTTCCATGTCGCTCCCACTCTTCGTTAAACCCTTCTTTCACATGCCCGTAAACGGGCAAATCCTGTTATCAGGGCTGTAATTACAACCCAAAGAAAACTTCGTTAAAAGTTTCCAGTGGTTATTATACCATATCTTCCCGCGCTTTACAAGCGAAAAACCAACTTTTCCACACTTTTCAAAGGCTTTTTTCCAAGCTTTTTTCTCAGAAAAGCGTTACCTGACTGGTTTCAGGCAGATCCTTCAGGCATCCGTGCTCACGCAGAAGATCCAGCACAGCCTGAGATACCTTGCCGCGGTTTTTCAGATCCTCCACAGAGATAAAGGGAACGCTTCTTGCTTCCACAATTCCTTCAGCAGCAGAAGCGCCCAAACCGCCCAGTGCCGTAAAGGGAACGCGCAGTCCCTTCTCCCCTTCAGGGATAAAGTTTACCACATCGCTCTTATAAAGATCCGCAGGCAGGAAGTAATACCCGCGCGCCATCATTTCCTGCACCATTTCCATGGCGGTAATGGCATCTTTGTCCTTTTGTGTGGTTTTCTTTTCGGCATCCGCAGCATACATTTCCTTCAGTTTCTGCCTCAGATGCGGCAAAGGAAGAATCATCGTGCTGGCATCAAAGCCATCGCCTCGGATGGTGAAATAGGCGCAGTAGTAGGCTTGCGGATAATAGACCTTATACCACGCAACGCGCAGAGCCATGGTCACATACGCCGCAGCATGTCCTTTGGGGAACATGTACTTGATCTTTCTGCAGCTTTCTTCAAACCAAGCAGGTACATTGTGTTCATGCATGGCATCCGCCATGGCAGGCGTTAATCCCTTTCCCTTTCGAACGGCTTCCATGGTATCAAAAGCCATTTTGGCAGGCACACCCATTTGCATCAGCTGATTCATGATATCTTCACGGGTGCACAGACATTGGGACAGAGGCACAATCCCCTTATCAATCAGGTCCTTGGCATTGCCCAGCCATACGTCGGTGCCGTGAGAAAGGCCGGAGATACGAATCAATTCCTGCATGGTAGTGGGTTTGGTATCCTCCAGCATCTGACGCACAAAAGCCGTACCGAACTCCGGAACACCAAATGTACCGGAATTACTGCCGATATCCTCCGGCTTTACCCCCAGCGCCTCAGTGGAGGAGAACAAACTCATTACGCCCTTGTCGCCAAGCGGGATGTTCTTGAAGTTTACACCCGTCAGTTCTTCCAGCATATGCAGCATGGTAGGATCGTCATGCCCAAGAATATCCAGTTTGACCAGAATGTCATGCATGGAACCGAAGTCATAATGGGTGGTAATCGTGCTGCTCTCCATATCATCCGCAGGATGCTGCACAGCAGTGAACTGGTTGATATCATATTCCTTGGGCAGAACCACCATGCCTGCAGGATGCTGCCCCGTAGTGCGCTTTACGCCCACGCAACCAGCTGCCAAACGATTCTTTTCCGCTTCGGAAACGACTTTCCCCCGCTCTTCCAGATATTTAAGCACGTATCCGTATGCCGTTTTTTCAGCCAGTGTACCGATGGTCCCGGCACGGAACACATTCTCCACGCCAAAGAGGTCTTTTACATATTGATGAGCACGCGGCTGATATTCACCGGAGAAGTTCAGATCGATATCCGGTACCTTGTCCCCTTTGAAACCGAGGAAGGCTTCGAACGGAATATCAAAACCATCCTTAACCAGCGGATTACCGCAATCCGGGCACAACTTATCCGGAAGGTCCACGCCGATGGTATATTGCGGCGGAATATTAAAATCTGCTTTTCGGCAATGCTCGCAGCGGTAGTGAACAGGCAGAGAATTGATTTCAGTAATACCTGTCAGGAACGCTACAAAAGACGAGCCTACAGAACCACGGCTGCCTACCACATAGCCATCCTGAAGAGATTTACTGACCAGTTTCTGCGCAATGGAGTACAGCGTACAGTAACCGTAACCGACAATAGCCGTCAGTTCCTTATCAATACGCTTCTGCACGATATCCGGCAGTTCATCGCCGTAGTAACGGTGCGCCGTACCGTAGGTCAGATCTTTAATATCCTGTTCAGCCGTAGGCCAGAAGGGCGAGAAAGTAGTTTTCCCCTCCGGATGCGGCGGGAACAAAGAAACATTGCCAATGCGGGAAGCAATCAATTTGGGATTGTCAATGACCACTTCGTGGCATTTCTTTTTACCCAGATAGGCAAACTCTTCCAGCATTTCATTGGTCGTTTTGAAATACAGAGGCGGCTGATTATCGCAATCATCAAAGCCCTGCCCTGCCTGCAAAATGGAACGGAAAACAGCATCCTTGGGATCAAGGAAGTGCACGTCGCCCGTAGCGACAACAGGGATGCCCAGTTTTTCACCAAGCCATACAATCTTTTTGTTGAATGCCCTGAGTGTATCTTCATCCTGCACACGCCCTTCACGCAAAAGGAATGCGTTGTTGCCAATGGGCTGAATTTCCAGATAATCATAAAACCGCGCCATTTTCAGCAGTTTTTCATCACTGACGCCGTCTACAACAGCCGAGAACAGTTCGCCCGATTCACAGGCAGAACCCACAATCACGCCCTCGCGGTACTTTTGCAGCACAGCACGCGGCACATGCGGACGGCGGCGGAAGTACTTCAAGTGGCCGTCGGAAATCATGCGGTTGATGTTTTCCATACCCTTCTGGGACGCAGCCAGCAGCACAATGTGGTAACTGTTGCCCAGGGTATAGTGTTTGGAAACCTGATTCAGTTCCTTGATGGTGGATGCACCGCGCTTCACTGCTTCATCCAGCATCTGTGCAAGGCACTGGGCCGTTGCGGCAGCATCATTCACAGCACGGTGTGCCCCCTTGAGCGTCACATGCAAATGCTTGCAAACGGCGCCCAAACGGTGGGATTTCAGTTCAGGATAGAGCTTTCGCGCCAATGTCAAAGTATCAATCTTCAGACATTCATAGGTGCGGCCAAGGCGTGCCAGTTCGCTTTCCAGCACGGCACAGTCAAACTTTGCATTATGCGCTGCAATGGGACAATCGCCAAGGAAATCCATAAGTTGCGGAATCGCCACAGATGCATCCGGTGCATCACGCAGCATCTGGTCCGTGATATGGGTGATATCCACGATTTTCTGGGGCAGCAGCATGCCCGGGTTGACAAACGTGCCAAAGGAGTCCACAACCTGACCGTGATGCAGTTTCACGGCGCCGATTTCAATAACACGATCCTTCTGGGTATTCAGACCGGTGGTTTCAAAGTCCAGCACCACCACAGGCGTATCGATGGGCAAATCCCCTTCGCCCATGGCAATCTTCTCATCATCCGTCAGATAGGCTTCCACGCCGGGAATCAGCTTGATCTTGTGCTTTTTCGCCGCAGCAAACGCTTCAGGGAATGCCTGCACCACACCGTGATCGGTTACGGCGATGGCCTCATGCCCCCATTCGGCGGCGCGTTTAATCAAATCCTCCGCACTGGTCACAGCGTCAAAGTTGCTCATCTGGGTATGCAAATGCAGTTCGATACGCTTTTCTTCCGCAGTATCCATGCGCTTTTCCACTTCGCCCTGCATCAGGTCTCGGGCCATAATCACCGTTTCGTGGGAGAAGTTATCAAACTGCGCATTTCCGCGTACAATGATTCCCATTCCTTTCTTGATGCGGGCCACGGTATCTTCCACCTGTGCCTTTTCGTCATCCGAAATCGGCGGCGGGTTATTCTGTTCTTCCTTGGTAAGTCTGCGGGCGCGATAGTACAGGAACATCTTGCACTTGATGGTGCCGGTATAGTCCGTCACATCAAAAGTAAGCAGAACGGCTTCACCACCGGAAATATCCTTGCGTTCCACGGCAAGCACTTCGCCGCGGACAGTAACAAGACCGCTTTCGTCCGTGATTTCGCTGATCGGCACAGGCTTATCGGCAATGGCGCGGCCTCGGATTTTTTCATCCTTGGGTTTGTCCTGTTTGGGCGCAGCTTTGGGTTTTTCCGCCTCTGCAAGACGGGCTTTTTCCAGCTGCTGCTTGGCCAGTTCTTCTTCCCTGCGGCGTTCCTGCTCCATTTGGGCAAGACGCTGTTCGTGATCGTTACAAATTCGCAATGCCAGTTCGGTTTCCAGACGGAACACATCTTTTATCGCCTGCGCGAGCCGCTCTCTGGCACCCTGCTTTTCCAGATAACTCAGCGCAAACTGATCAGGCACCTCCAGCGTTACTCTGCCGTTTCCGGCAACCCAGCGCAAATCAAACTCCCAGGCAACTGCCGCGGGATAATTGCGCAGCAAAAACTGATTCAGCGGCAGCGCATACTTTTCCGGTTCTTCCATAAAAGCCCGGGCCAGAGAAGGACTGGCAATACGGATAGAAAACTTGATTGCCGGAAAGAAGCGTCCGATCAGTTCCTTGATAGCCAAAAATCCCTTCTCTCCGACCAGTACATCGGAGAGAAAGGAAAAGAAGGCTTTGTTTTCTTTTTTCTGATAGATGACCCGCTCAACCGTCAGTTTTCCGGCGGTTTCGGGCAATTCCTCCGCAATGGCGCGGAGCAGTTCATCATAAGTCATTCAAATATCCTCGTACAGCTTCGATCATCCCTGCAGCAATATCGCCTGTAATCTTGCGCACAAACTGACCCTTTACATAAAGTGCGGCACAGTCCTTTCCGCCGCAGAGCGCCACATCGGCACCCTTTGCTTCGCCGGGACCGTTGACCACGCAGCCCATGACTGCCACGGTAATCTCCTTGTCCACATCCATAAATGCATCCTGTACTTTTTTTGCGATGCCGGGCACGTCGATCTGCGTGCGTCCGCAGGTGGGACAGGAAACGAACTGCACGCCGCGGCGCAGCCGCAAAGCACGCAGAATATCCAATGCTGCACGGGGTTCTTCCACAGGATCGCCGGTCAAAGACACACGGATGGTATCACCAATACCATCCAGCAGCAGACTGCCGATCCCGATGGCCGATTTTACCGTTCCCTGTCCGGGAAGACCGGCTTCGGTAACGCCAACATGCAGAGGATAATCACACGCCGCCGCCATCTGGCGATAAGCATCTACCGTCGTGCGTACATCGCTGGATTTCAGCGATACTGCCATATCATAAAAGTGTTCGTTTTCCAGAATCCGGACATGGCGCATAGCGCTTTCCACCATGGCGGGCGCCAGATCATGTCCGTATTTTTCCCGCAGGTCCTTTTCAAGGGAACCTGCGTTCACGCCAATACGGATAGGCACACGATGCTGCTTCGCGCAGTCCACCACGCGGCGAATTTCGGCCATGGAACCAATATTGCCCGGATTGATTCGCAGTTTGTGGATGCCGTTCTCAATGGCCTTCACAGCCAGCTCTGCATCAAAGTGGATGTCGGCGCACAGCGGCACAGGGGATGCATCCGCAAGGGCGCGCACATTCTGCGCACACAGTTCATCATACACCGAAAAGCGCACCAGGTCGCACCCTGCGGCAGAAAGCTGCTTGATCTGCGCAAGGGTCTTTTCAAAATCGCGGGTATCCGTATTGGTCATGCTCTGCACAGAAACCTGTGCACCGCCGCCGATTTTCAAAGTTCCCGCTGTGATAAAATGCTTTGCGCCCATGTACAATCATCTCCTGTTTATCGGAACAGATGGAGTATATCACGATAGGTAAAGAAAATCAGAATACCAAAGAGTACCATATAGCCCGCCAGATGAATATAGGCTTCCACATTCCGGGGAACAGGCTTACGGAATATGCCTTCGATCAGAAGGAATACCGCACGGCTTCCGTCCAGTCCCGGGATGGGCAGAAGGTTCACAAGCCCCAGGTTTACAGAAATAGCAATCAGCAGTTCCAGGTACGCAAGGAACCCATAATCGCGGGTCGCAGTGGTAATCGTTTCGATAATCCGAACAGGCCCGCCGGTTTCATCCAGTCCTTTCCCGGTAGTTACCAATCCCTTGAGTGCATCCAGAATCAGCCCGCCGGTCGTCACGCAGTAATCTGCGCTCAATTTAACGGCACGGGGAAGTGAACAGTCTTCTTTGATTTCTTCCAGATCAATCCTGCAGGAAATACCCACCATCATCCGGTTTTCCGCCAGATCCAATCTGGGAGCAAGAAACACATCCGTTAAGGTACCGTTTCTTTCCACGGTCATTTTCAGCGGTTCATCGCCCTCCCGGAAGGAATCGATCATAGAGAGCGCTTTGAACTGCTCTCCGTCATCCGCCAGGCCCATCATATCCTGATCGTTGATCATAACGATCTTGTCGCCAGGCAAAATGCCGGCTTCCTGGGCCGCACCGCCGTCCACAACACTTTCAATGTGCACATAGCCATAGCGCACATCCACCGTTTCTCCGATGGACATGAACACGCCCACTGCCACCACGAAGGCCAGCACAAAGTTCATGACCGGCCCCATCAAAATCGTGAGCAGACGCTTCCACACAGCGGCATTGTTCAGATTTCGGGGATCGTTCTTCCCTTTTCCGTCTACTTCGTCTTCCCCATAGAAAGAGCAGTAACCACCCGCAGGAATCAGACGCAGCACATATTCTGTTTCTGTCTTTTTGCTTTTCCACGAAAGCAGTTTGGGGCCAAAGCCGATGCCGAAACCTTTCACCGGAATACCGGTCAGGCGTGCAGCAAAAAAATGTCCGCATTCATGAACCATTACCATAATGCCAAGCAGCAGCAATGCTGCCAGCACAAAAAAGATCGTCATGAAAAACTCCTTGCAGTTTCAATTACCGGAGAAGCAGTTGCTCAATCACACCGGATGCCATTTTACGCGCCTGCTGATCTGCAGAAAGCACATCATCCAGGCACTTCACGGCACGGTTTTCCGTTTTATTCATTACTTCGTTTACGATCGAGTAAATATCGCCAAAGCGAATCTGCTCTTTCAGGAAAGCATCCACCGCCACTTCGTTAGCCGCATTCAGCACGCAGCACATGATGCCTTCTGCACGAAGTGCTTCGCGGGCAAGCGTAATGGAGGGGAACTTTTCCGTATCCGCTTCTTCAAAAGTCAGCGCAGCAACAGCAGAAAGGTCCAGATCCTTAGCGCCCGTTTCCATGCGCACCGGGTACGTCATGGCATACAGAATAGGCAAACGCATATCCGGCACGCCCATCTGCGCAATCACGCCGCCATCACGGAAGCGCACAGCGGAATGTACAATGCTCTGGGGATGCACAAGTACATGAATTTTGTTTTCCGGCACATCAAACAGCCATTTGGCTTCAATGATCTCCAGTGCTTTATTAAACATGGAGGCACTGTCCACTGTGATCTTTCTGCCCATGTTCCAGGTAGGATGCCCCAGCGCCTGTTCCAGCGTAGCATGCATGATATCCTGTTTTTCCCATTTACGGAAAGGCCCGCCGGAAGCGGTAAGCAGAATTTCTTCAACAGGATTTCCGTTTGCGCCTTCCAGACATTGGAAAATTGCACTGTGCTCGCTGTCTACAGGCAACAGTACCTTTTCCCCATTTTCATCGCGGCATACATCCATCACCAGCTGACCGCCGGCTACCAAGGCTTCTTTATTGGCAAGCAGCACTTTCTTACCCTGCTTTCGTGCAGAAAGCACAGCGGAAAGTCCCACCATGCCCATCACGGACACAAGCACACTTTCCGCATCGCATTCCGCTGCCACTTTCTCCAGAGCAGAAGGCCCAAAGTACCACTGGCAAAACTTCAGATCTTCCGGAACGGGCACTTCCTTTCCGGTGAGCGCAGCAATCTGCGGACGGAAAGTACGTACCTGCTCAAACAGCTTTTCGCTGCTGCCATGAGCCGTCAGAGCGGTAATCTGAATTTTATCCCTGTGCAGCGCCGCCACTTCAAGCGCCTGAGTACCAATGGAACCAGTGCTCCCCAGTACAGCTATCTTATGCATTTTGTTCCTCACATAAACCAAATCAGGTAAATATACATGACAACCGTTGCCCAGTACACGCTGTCCAGACGGTCCATCATACCGCCGTGACCGGGGAAAATGCTGCCATAATCCTTCACGCCGCAATGGCGCTTGATGAGAGATGCGAACAAATCACCCAGCTGACCGGCAACGCCGCCCAGCAGCCCCAATACCAGCGCATGCCATACGGGCGGAAGCTGTACGCGGGTACCGATAATCAACCAGACGATCAACGCAAACAGCATGCTGCCGAAAAGACCGGCCACTGCGCCTTCCACACTCTTTTGGGGACTTACCTGCGGGCATAATTTATGCTTTCCAAGCATACTCCCGCCAAAGTATGCCAGCGTATCTCCCATCAACGGAACACCAAAGGAAAACAGAATAAGCATCAGTTCCACTTCGCGGCTGAGCGCACGGGACAAAGCCAGCATGCACATGCCGGGCAAAACCACTGCAAGCAGAGGCAGTACGGAAACCACAATATCCTCAAGCTTCGGATCTTTTCGGAACATGACTACAGCGGCTGTAATCATACAGGCCGCAGTCATCAGCGGCATGATCACGGCGCTTTCTCCAAGCCCCATTGTGAGCAAAGGCAAGCTCAGCGCCGTGCACAGCGCCATAGGCCAAATGCAGGGCTTATGTCCTGCAGCCTTCAGCGCTTTAAGCATTTCAAACACAGAAAGGCCGATGGCCGCCATATACAGTACGGAGAACCACCATCCGCCCAGCGCCAGAGCTGTAAACAGCACTGCCGCAAGAACCACACCGGTTACGGTACGCGTGACCATGCTTTACCTTCCTCCAAATCTTCTTTCACGTTTTCCAAAGGCATTCAGCGCCTTATGATATTCAGCCAGCGTAAAGTCCGGCCAGAGCACTTCAGGAAAATCAAACTCCGCATATGCACACTGGTACAAAAGGAAATTGCTGAGCCGCATCTCTCCGCTGGTACGAATCATCAAATCCACATCCGGAAGATCGCGAGTGTACAGATACGACGCTACCAACTTTTCATCAATCTCTTCTGCGCGGATCTTTCCGTCTGCAACATCCTGTGCAATCAATCTGGCAGCACGGGCAATTTCAGCGCGTCCGCCGTAATTGATTGCAATATTCAGCTTCAGCCCCGTATTTTTGCCGGTGCGGCTCATGGCGTTATAGAGCGCCTGCTTTTGCTTTTCCGGCATAGCCTCCACATCCCCCAGAATCAGGATGCAGACATTCTTTTCATCCAGTTCATCAATTTCAGACGTAAAAAACTCCAGCAGCAAATCCATCAGCGCACCGACTTCCTGCGGGTCACGCTTCCAGTTTTCCGTAGAAAAAGCATACAAAGTCAGCGCTTCTATGCCCAAATCGCTGCTTTCACGGATAATCTCCCGCAGCGTCTCCACACCTTTGCGATGCCCCAGAGCAACGCGAAGTTTATTCTTTTTGGCCCAGCGCCCATTGCCATCCATAATGATGGCCACGTGGCGCGGCAAAGTCTGCTGCATGCTTATGTCTCCCATGTTCAATCCTCTTTCTCCGGGGGGTACTGATCACGAAAATAAGACACGATCAAGGTATTTTCTTTTACGCCAATAACGCGGGGCGTAAGTCCTTCCCGCGTTTCAGCTTCTTTTCGACTGTTTGGCAGCGTATAAACAACTGCCGGTACAGGCAGCCCAAGAGATTTTATTCTCTCAAGCGCCTGTACCAGCGGAAAACCAAGTACTTCTTTCAGTGTCAAACGGACATGATCTCCTTTTCCTTATCGGCGGCGATCTTGTCAATTTCCTTGATCTTGGCATCAGTCAGTTTCTGCAGTTCATCTTCTGCCTTACGCTGATCGTCTTCAGTGATAAGGGAATCTTTCTTCATCTTCTTGAAGTGTTCCATGGCATCGCGACGGGTATTGCGCACGGCGACCTTGGCATCTTCAGCGCTCTTCTTGACCACCTTGCTCAGTTCGCGGCGGCGTTCTTCGTTCAGTTCCGGCACAGCCAGACGGATCACCTTACCGTCGTTGGAGGGGTTCAGACCCAGATCGCTCTTCTGGATGGCCTTTTCAACCAGCGGAATGGCCTTGATATCCCACAGGGAGATCACCAGCATGCGGGGTTCGGGCGCATTGATATTGCCCATCTGCTTCAGGGGCGTGGGAGAGCCGTAGTAATCCACCACAATCTTATCCAGAATCTGAGGATTGGCGCGGCCTGCACGCAGGGCCAGCATATCCTGCTGATAAAAATCACGGGCTTTTTCCATCTTTGTCTTGGATTCTTCAATGATTTTACGATACATGTTGTTATTCCTCCAGTCCCTTGGTAATTCTTATTCTATTGTAACCGCTTTTTGCGCGGATGGCAAGCAATTTCTTTTTCAGTTTCAGGCATCATGAGAAAAATAGTCCAGATCAAAATGAATCACGCACTGATAACGTGCATCCAGCTTCCGGGCAGCAGCAGCAATTTCGCCTTCCACCTTCTTAATGTCCTTTACCTGCACGGGCAGCAGCACATCAAATATCAAATTGATCTGCTTTTCACCCGGAACACGTCTGAAATCATGCATTTTCAAGGGAGGATTCATGCCCGAAAGGATGCTTTCCAGCTGAACCTTCACTTTTTCGGTATCTTCATCCCCCACCACAATAGGATCCATATGAATGCAGATGGGCAAATGCATTTCTGCAGCAATTTCCCGCTCGGCACGGTCAATTACTTCATGAATTTCCACAATATTGCTCTCAGCGCTCACTTCGGCATGAATGGAAGCCATACAGCGTCCGGGACCGTAATCGTGCAGCACAAAATCATGCACGCCCAGAATTTCAGGGTACTTTTTCAGCATATTCAGAATCCGTTCGCCCATTTCCTGATCAGGCTTTCCGCCAAGCAGGCGGTTGACGGTATCCCTGAGCACTTCCCACGCAGCCTTTAATACCAGCAGCGCAACCGCAACACCTACATAACCATCCACAGGCCAGCCAAAGAACAGAATCACACCCATGGAAAGCACAACAGCGCCGGTCGCCACGGAGTCGCTCAGACTGTCCTGACCTGCGGCGATCAAGGTAGGATTATCCGTTTTCTTGCCAATGTAGGTATAGAAATGCCACATCCACAGTTTGACCAGCGCACCCAGCACCATCAGCCCCATGGAAAGAGGCGAAATAACCAGTTCTCCGGGATTCAGGATGCTCTTGATACCTGTTCCCATCAGTTCCACGCCGAACACGGCGATCAGACATCCCACCGCCAGAGCGCCCAGATATTCAATACGCCCATGACCGAAAGGATGATCATCATCATAAGGTTTCTGCGCCAGCTGCACAGACAGCAGCGCCACAAGAGAACCACCCGCATCCGACAGATTGTTGACGCCGTCTGCCGTTACGGCAACAGAACCCGTCACAACACCCAGCAGAATCTTCATACCGGCCAGTATAAGATTGAGAATCATTCCCGTCAAAGAGCCCAAAGTGCCGTAAGCCGCACGGACCTTCTGCTCCTGATAATTTTCCGCATTCTTCACAAAACGACGAATGAGGAACTGTATCATGTTCTTCATCCCTTTCCTGTTTCTTTCGCAAGCAAAAGCCAGGATGCTGCACAGCATCATGGCTCCACTGCATCTTACCATAGGGTATATGCCCTGTCAAGCAGACCTATGTTTCAGCATCACCCGGCATAGATCAAAAAAATAACGTCCTGCATATGCAAGACGTTTGTATGTTTTTTGGAGTTTACTGCACTTTTCCCGGCTTCCACCCGATGATTACGCCGCACAGGCCTGCGCTGCGCCAGGATACATCCTTGAAACCGGCGCTTTGCAAAGCACGCATCAAAACACGCTTATCCATTTCCGGTTCGCTGTCTGCGAAAAACATACGCAGACCGCGGCAGGCAATCACCAGCTGTCCGCCGGGACGTAGTACACGCAAAATTTCCTGCAAAGGATCTTCTGCGCAATTCACCGCAGTATTGCGTGTAACAAATACTTCATCAAAAGATTCGCTACGGAAAGGAATATCAAGCGGCTTTGCATATACGATACTGCTGCCTGGGAAATCATCCCGCACAGCACGAGCCATCTGTGCACTCTGGCACAGTCCGCACAAACGCACACGGTACTGCTCTTCCAATGCCCCAAGAAGGGCGCCTTTTGTGCAATCTACATCCAGAATGCGGTCATATTCCTCAACGGTTGCCCATTTCAACACGGCGCGCTGTGCATAATCCGGCCGCACAGGCATGCGCCCTGCCATGACATTGGGGACATTGTAAGCTGTTTGCTGCTTGAAAATCATGTGGTTTCCTCGCTCAATATTTCTATAAAAAACTCGTAAGAAAAAATCGCCGCACCTTTCGGCACGACGATTATAACACACTTTAGTAATATTTGCGAGAGTATTATGAAAATTTTCTTAATATTTGCGTAATCTTTTACATTTTCGCAGCAAGTGCACGAATTTCTTCTACATACTCCGTGTTTTCCCAGGGCAGTTCCACATCCATGCGGCCGAAATGACCGTATGCAGCGGTCTGACGATAGATAGGCCGGCGCAGATTCAGGCGCTCAATGATGGCGTCGGGACGCATATCAAACACCTGTTCGATGATGGCTGCGATCTTTTCGTCTGCAATCTTACCGGTGCCGCGGGTGTCCACCATGAAGCTGACGGGCTTCGCAACGCCGATGGCATAAGCCAGAGCCACTTCGCACTGATCAGCCAGACCGGCTGCCACGATATTCTTGGCAGCATGACGGGCTGCATAAGCTGCGCTGCGGTCCACCTTGGTGGGATCCTTACCGGAGAAAGCGCCGCCGCCGTGAGGGGCGTATCCGCCGTAAGTGTCCACGATGATCTTGCGGCCGGTCAGACCGGTATCGCCCGCAGGGCCGCCCAGCACAAAACGGCCGGTGGGATTGACATAGTACTTGGTATCTTCATGAAGCAGTTCGGCGGGAATCACCTGCTTGATGACCAGTTCGATCATCTGCTTTTCGATTTCTTCATGGGTCACCTGTTCATCATGCTGAGTAGAAAGCACCACAGCATCCACAGAAACAGGGGTATTGCCTTCGTAAGCCACAGTTACCTGTGCCTTGCCGTCAGGACGCATCCAGGGGCAGGTGCCGTTCTTACGCACTTCGGCCATCTTGCGGGTAATGCGGTGAGCCAGTGCAATGGGCATAGGCATCATTTCAGGGGTTTCATTGCAGGCAAAGCCGAACATCATACCCTGATCACCGGCGCCGGTATCGTTCTTGTTTTCATCGCGGGTTTCAAGTGCGGCGTCCACACCCATGGCAATATCCGGGCTCTGTTCATGAATGGTGGTCAGCACAGAGCAGGAATAGCCGTCGAAGCCCTTCTTGGCACGGTCATAGCCGATATCCACCACCACCTGACGGGCCACGTCAGCAATGGATACGTAAGTATCCGTGGTAATTTCGCCCATAACCATCACAAGACCGGTGGTGGTGCAGGTTTCGCAGGCTACGCGGGCCTTGGGATCCTTTTCCAGAATTGCGTCCAGAACGGCGTCGGAAATCTGGTCGCAGATTTTATCGGGATGCCCTTCAGTAACAGATTCGGAAGTAAACAGTCTTCTCATTTTTGCAGCTCCTTTTGCTACGGGTCGGTAGAAGAAAAATGTACATGCACAAAATACCTTAAAGAGATGAAAACAGAAAAATCCGCCTGTTTGCAGACAGGCGGATGGGTGTTCTGTACGTTTCACGCCTTATCTGTCAGCGCATGTGCGCTGCTGGATTTGGCACCATGCATTGCTGCCGGTTGCCGGGCATCATCGGGCCAGTCCCTCCGCCGCTCTTGATAAGGTATTCAGTTGCCGGAATATTATAGGGCCGAAAAGCAAGTTTGTCAAGCCTTCGCTTCATTGTTTTCCAGCATATTTTTCATTGTTTTTTCGGTTTCGCGCTCATAGGCAAGCTTATCATTCTCCACACGAATGCGCACGGTATCTCCAAGAGATACGCTGCCCATCAGAAGCTGTTCGCTGAGCTGGTCTTCCACAGTGCGTTGAATCACACGGCGCAAGGGGCGGGCGCCCAGCTGTTCATCATACCCTTCCCGCGAAAGATGGGCTATCACTTCATCATCGTAAGCAAGATGGATATCTCTTTCCGCGAGGCGCTTTGCCACCTGACCAAGCATCAAACGGGAAATGGACAAAATATCCGTTTCATTCAGCTTGTGGAATACAATAATCTCATCCACGCGGTTCAGGAATTCCGGACGGAACACATTCTTGATTTCCGTCATGATGCGTTCCCGCATTCTTTCGTGATCCAGCATCTGAGAACCGCCGCCAAAGCCCATGCTGCGGCTGATGGTCTGTGCCCCGGCATTGCTGGTCATAACGATCACGCAATTCCGGAAATTGACGGTGCGGCCCATGCTGTCAGTCAATCTTCCGTCTTCCAGAATCTGAAGCAGCATATTGAATACATCCGGATGCGCTTTTTCAATCTCATCAAATAGCACTACGCTGTAGGGCTTTCTGCGCACCGCTTCGGTCAATTGTCCGCCTTCCTCAAACCCCACATACCCGGGGGGAGAGCCCACCATACGGGAAACCGTATGTTTTTCCATGTATTCGCTCATATCCAGGCGAATAACGGCATTTTCATCCCCGAACATGGCTTCGCCAAGGGCGCGGCACAATTCGGTTTTACCCACACCTGTAGGTCCTAGGAAAATGAAGCTGCCGATGGGGCGTTTGGGATCCTGCAAACCTGCCCGTGCTCTGCGAATGGCACGGCTGACGGCAGATACAGCTTCTTCCTGTCCTACCACGCGCTGATGCAACGTTTCCTCCAGCTTAAGCAGACGTGTGCTTTCGCTTTCTGTCATCTTGCGCACGGGAATACCGGTCCAGCCTGCCACCACCTGAGCAATTTCTTCTTCGCCCACAGTATCCTTGGCGGATGCTTTTTTCTCTTCCCATGCTGCACACTTGGCGTCAATCACGCCGCGCAGATGATGTTCCTGATCGCGGAGAGCCGCGGCCTTTTCATAATCCTGACGGTCAATCGCTTCCTGTTTTTCGCGGCGCACCTTTTCCAGTTGTTTTTCCTGCTGCTTCACATCCGGCGGTGCGGTATAGCTCTGAATACGTACGCGGGAGGCCGCTTCGTCCATCAAATCAATCGCCTTATCAGGCTGAAAACGGTCAGGAATATACCGGTTGGAAAGGCGCACGGCAGCCTTCAGAGCTTCATCGGTAATGCGAACGCGGTGGTGGGCTTCGTACTTATCCCTTAGGCCCTGCATGATGGCTACCGTTTCTTCTTCACTGGGTTCATTCACCGTGACCGGTTGGAAACGGCGCGCAAGTGCAGCGTCTTTTTCAATATGCTTGCGGTATTCATCCAGCGTAGTAGCGCCCACGCACTGAATCTCGCCTCTGGCAAGAGCCGGTTTGAGAATATTGGCAGCATCCATACTGCCTTCGGCCTTGCCTGCGCCGATAATATTCTGCAATTCGTCAATAAAAAGGATAACATCCTTCTTACGGCGCACTTCGTCCAGCGTGTTTTTAAGACGCTCCTCGAATTCGCCCCGGTATTTACTGCCAGCCACCATGCTGCCCATATCCAAAGAAACCAATTTCTTGCCAATCAGCGTTTCCGGCACCAGGCCTTGTACAATGCGCTGCGCCAAGCCTTCTGCCACAGCACTTTTGCCTACGCCCGGTTCACCGATCAGCACAGGGTTGTTCTTGGTTCTTCGGGACAAAATCTGCACGATGCGTTCAATCTCATCCTTGCGGCCGATGACAGGATCCAATTCGCCCTGTTCTGCAGCCTGATTGAGATCACGACCGTACTTTTTCAGGAAGGATTCCTGTTCCCCTTCCCCATTTTCACCATTGTTCTGATGGCTGCCCATTTTATCAGACACACTTTTCCGCACCTGTTCCACATCGCAGCCCAGGGTTTCCAGAATGCGGACGGCTACGCTTTCGCGTTCCAGAAGCAGCGCCAGCCATAAATGAGACGCCGTCACATACGGATGTCCCAATTGCTGAGATTTTACAATACTGGTTTCCAGAATCTTTTTCACGCGAGGCGTAAAATCCGCCTTTTCAACTTTCTGATCATTCTGTGCAGCAATTTTCCGCACCGCATCCAGCACAGCTGCCTCATTCGCCGTTTCGGGCAGCGCAGGTGCTTCCGAGCGTGCTTCTTTTACAAGACCAATCAAAAAGTGTTCGCTGCCAATATAGTGGTGCCCCAACTGGAGTGCACTCTTCTGTGCTGCTGCAATCACCCGCTGGGCGCTTTCATTAAACTTGCCAAATAAAGGCATACCGTTTCCTCCGATCAATGATAGATACTCAGTGTGCTCCGCAGCATATCGCTTCTGCGGGCATCAATTTCCTTTTCAGAAAGTTCTTTCCCGGCTTCCGCCAAGAGATGTGCACGCTGTGCCTTTTTCAGCAGCATATCACACACGGAAAGGGGCACGCCCGTTTTACCCATCGCAGATGCTACTCGCAGATTGCTCCAGTGCACAAAAAACTCTTTTACCGCCATTTTTCTGGCAAAGCACATCAGCCCCATGGAGCGCTCCAGCTGATCTTCAAAGGACAAAGGATCTTTCTCCCATGCCTTTTCGCGGCAGTTCTTTTCCATGCTTTCGATCTGCCCGGCAACAGCGGTCACCGCTTCAATAATTTCATTTTCCGTTCGTCCCAGTGTTACCTGATTGCTCAATTGATATACATGCCCCAGCGCTTCGCTGCCTTCGCCGTAGATACCGCGAATGGTAAGGCCCACTTTGGCTGCCAGTTGAGTCACTTTGCCCATCTGCTTAAGCAATGCCAGCATAGGCAGATGCAGCATAACGCTGGCCCTCATACCCGTTCCGGTGTTGGTAGGACAGGCTGTCAGGTACCCCCACTGTTCATCAAACGCAAAATTCAGTTTGCGCTGCAGAGCATCTTCCGTTTCATAGGCAGCCTGCGCTGCAGCGGGAAGATCCAAACCCGGCCCAAACCCCTGTATGCGCAGATGGTCTTCTTCATTTACCATCAGCACCACTTTTTCATCATTTCTCACCAGCGCCGCACCCAGATCATCATTTTTGAACAGGTCCGGGCTGATCTGATGGCTCTCTACCATTTTTTGACGCAGGTTTTCTTTGATGCCGCGCATGGGATAATAGTGGTAAATATCCGTTTCATCCCGCAAAACGGCCAGTACCCGCTCTATGCAATTGTCCGCCTGTTCCGGCGTCATACGGGTTCTGAACGGTATATCCTGCAAATTTCGCGCAAGACGCACCCGGGACGAAAGAATGATGGGATGTTCATTATGCATCTTTCCCTTCCTCCTTCTGTACGTCTTTAATGGCGGCAGAACCTGGCTCTGCTTCCTGCACTTTGCTCTGCTGCAGTTCCTTAAGTTCATCCCGGAAGCGGGCAGCCATCTCATATTCTTCGGCCTGAACAGCATCTTCCAGTTTCTTTCTCAGTTCTTCCATTTTGCGGATGCGTTCCTGTTCTTCAGGGCTGGCAGGAGGCCGGCGTCCCGCGTGCTGCGTTCTGCCCTGAATGCGGGTGAACAGCGGACGCAGTTCTTCCTTGAACGCCTGATAGCACTCTGCACAGCCCAGCACACCGCTTTTGCGGAACTGGGAAATATGCATGCCGCAGTTGGGACAAACAGCATCCGTTTCCGCATTTTCCGTTTTGCGGGGCGTCATGGAAGATAAAATCGCCGCCATCAGGGAAGAAATATCCCCGTTCTGATATTTTTTCATACAGTCCCGGCACAGATGACGCACCGTTTTTTCGCCGCCAATCACAGTCGTAATCGTTACTTCTGCAGGGCGCACATTACATTCTTCGCAAAGCATGGCTTCCTCCACATCAGCTGAATCAGCTTATTTTTCGCGCTGAGCAATAACAGTCAGCATACTTCTCAATATCCGGGCACGCATCATATTTTTGATTTCTTCCGGCACAGGCAGCGACAGGGCCTGACGGCTGACCGCAGATGCCATAAGTTTTGCTTCTTCCAGCGGTATGAACTGGCTTTCAGCCAACTGGCTGCACAGAATCTGCGCGCTGGTTTCATCAATACTTTCACCGATTCTCTCATTGACAAGATATGTAAGCCGGTCTCTTGCCGTTTCCCGAATACGTACAATGCGGATGCATCCGCCGCCGCCTCGCTGGCTGCTGATGATATAGCCATGATCGGGTGTAAAACGGGTGGAAAGCACATAATTGATCTGTGAAGGCGCACAGTGGAAGTATTCGGCCAGTTCATTGCGCTTCAGTTCGCAGCTCTGGTCTTCTTCCTGTATCAGCGTCTTGATAAAAGCTTCAATCGTATCACTCAGTCTCACGGGAACCTCCTTGTATCAAAGTTCTCATTTCTGACTTACTTTGACCTATAAGCAGTATATCATATCTCCATCCGCCGTGCAAGAGCGAATTGCAGCATCTTCCGATGCATCAAAAAATGACGGATTCCCTGTATTTCATACACAAAAATCGTCTCTATATTTCAAAAATGCAAAAAAAGCAAAAAAAGTTTGTAATTCCATGCTGTAAACTGCGTTTATATATTGACATCACCCCCCTGTTGTGGTTTAATGTTTCTTGCTTTTGTGTTTAGTAAATCTAAACGTCAAAGTGCGACAGAAAGTTTAGTGAAAGTAAACGCAGGCAAGGAGCGTGAAACGGGCATGGATATCGGCGAAAAGCTGAGGCAGTTACGTCTTCAGCGCAACCTGACCCAGGAAGAGATGGCAGACCGCTGTGAACTGAGCAAAGGTTTTATCTCTCAGGTAGAACGCGATCTGGCCTCCCCCTCCATTGCAACGCTTACGGATATGCTGGAGTGTCTGGGCAGCAATCTGCAGGAATTCTTCTCCGATAAGCACGACGAAAAAATCGTTTTCTCCGAAAGCGATATGTTTGTCAAGGAAGATGAGGAAACACTGCGCGGCACCATCACCTGGCTCATTCCAAGTGCACAGAAAAACAGCATGGAACCCATTCTGGTTTCACTGGATGCCGGCGGACAGACGCAGGAAATGCCGCCCCACGAAGGCGAGGAATTCGGCTACGTACTCTCCGGCTCTATTCTGCTGCACGTAGGTACAAAGCGTTATAAGGTGCGCACGGGCGAAAGCTTCTGCATTCACCCTGCCGCATCCCACATGATCGAAAACACCGGGAAGCGCCCTGCCACTTTTATCTGGGTCAGCAACCCGCCCACATTCTGATCACAGCAGACTTTGTTGAATATGCTTTTACGGAAGGTTGAGGAAGATGGAAGAGCAGCGTTTGATTACCCTGGAGAACATCTCCAAGGAGTTTGACGGTAATACCGTTCTGGATAATATCAATCTTTATATTCGCAAAAATGAATTTCTGACCCTGCTGGGTCCTTCCGGCTGCGGCAAAACCACCACACTGCGTATTATCGGCGGTTTTGAAACGGCAGATACCGGCAAAGTTATTTTTGACGGCAAAGAAATCAACGATGTGCCCCCGTACAAGCGCCGGGTAAACACCGTTTTCCAGAAATATGCTCTGTTTCCCCATCTGAATGTGCGGGATAACATTGCATTTGGTCTGAAAATCAAAAAAATGCCCAAACAGGAGATCAACAAGCGCGTAGACAAAATGCTGGACCTGGTCAATCTTTCCGGCTACGGCAAACGCAGCGTAGATTCCCTTTCCGGCGGCCAGCAGCAGCGCATTGCCATTGCCCGCGCTCTGGTCAACGAACCTGAAGTGCTGCTTCTGGATGAACCTCTGGGCGCACTGGATTTGAAACTGCGCAAGGAAATGCAGTTGGAACTCAAATCCATGCAGCAGCGTCTGGGCATTACCTTTATTTATGTAACGCACGACCAGGAAGAAGCGCTCACCATGTCCGATACCATCGTGGTCATGCACGGCGGTCACATTCAGCAGATCGGTACGCCTAAAACCATTTACGATGAACCCAAGAATGCTTTTGTTGCCAATTTTATCGGCGAAAGCAATATTTTCAAGGGCACCATGGTGCGGGACGAACTGGTAGAATTCTGCGGACAGCAGTTTGTATGCGTGGACTCCGGTTTTGGCGAGAATGCTCCTGTGGACGTTGTAGTCCGTCCTGAAGACGTGATGCTGGTGGGCGAAGATATCGGTCAGGTAACCGGCGTAATCCGCAGCGTACTTTTCAAGGGCGTGCATTACGAAATGATGATCGATACCGGCAACTGCGTGTGGAAAGTTCATTCCACCACCATGCAGCCCGAAGGCTCCCGTGTGGGCCTGAATGTTGTTCCCTTCAACATTCATATCATGCATCCCATGAAGGAGGCGTAACAAAGCCGTGCTGGATCTGAAAATGCCCGTATGGGGCACCTGGCTGATGGCGCTGGGCTTTATCGCCTTCATCGCCCTGCTGGTTCTCTATATCCGCAGGCATAAGGGCATGAGCCGTTCCCTGTTTGCCTCTCCCTACACCCTGTGGATGATTATCTTTACCGTTCTTCCTATTATTCTGATTGCCTATTACGCCTTTACCGACGCAAACGGCAAATTCACCTTCGACAACTTTGTCACCTTCTGGGATTCCAACCATACCATGAACAAGCAGCTCATCGAAATGGGTTTTGACCCGGCAGAAATGGGCGGCGGCCGCGGTACGGTGAACCTGGATACGCTGGTGTACTCCCTGTGGATGGCCTTCCTCTGCACGTTGATCTGTCTGCTGCTGGGTTACCCTGCCGCAGCCATCATGGCGGACCGTCAGTTCAAGCTGGGCGCTACACTGGTTGTCCTTTTCATCATTCCCATGTGGATGAACTTCATTCTCCGAACCATCGCCTGGATGACGCTGCTGGAGGATAACGGTCTGATCAACAAACTGCTGATCTGGCTTGGCTTTGAACGCGTACAGCTGATGTACAACAGCAATGCTGTGCAGCTGGGTATGGTATACAACTTCCTGCCCTTCATGGTGTTCCCCATCTACAATGCGCTGGCCAAGCAGGATGTAAAGCTGTTCGAAGCCAGCATGGACCTGGGCGCCAATAGGTGGCTTACCTTCTGGAAGGTCACCTTCCCCCTGTCTCTGCCCGGCGTAGTCAGCGGCATCACCATGGTGTTCATGCCTGCTGTAACCACCTTCTTTATCCCCCGTATGCTGGGCGGCGGCAACACCGAAATGTTCGGCGACTTGATTGAACGAACTTTCCTGACTGCCAATAACTGGAATCTGGGCAGTGCCCTGTCTCTCATTATGATGGTGCTCATTCTGCTGAGCCTTGGTCTGCTCCGCAAAGTAGACCCCGATGGTGAAGGAGGCAGCATGTTATGATGAAAGTATTGAAACGCTCCTACCTTGCTCTGATTCTGGCATTCCTCTATCTGCCCATCGTGGTACTGGTTATTCAGTCTTTTAATGCCGGTTCCAGCCGCGCCGTATGGGAAGGTTTTTCCCTCCGCTGGTATGGCGAACTGTTCCGCAATAAGAACATCATGGACGCCCTGTATGTCACCGTCTCTATCGCCATACTGGCCGCTTTCTTCTCAACCATCCTGGGCTCACTGGCTGCCATCGGCATCCACGCCATGAAAAAGCGCCCTCAGGCTTTCATGATGACACTGACTAACCTGCCCATGACCATGCCGGACATTGTTACCGGTATCTCCCTGATGCTACTGTTTATCTTCACCAAGGTACAGCGCGGATACTGGACCATGCTGCTGGCACACATCACTTTCAATACCCCCTATGTAATCCTGTCCGTGATGCCCAAATTGAAGCAGATGAACTCCCATGCTTACGAAGCCGCGCTGGATTTGGGCGCCACCCCCGTATATGCCCTGTTCCATGTAATTCTGCCCGAAATCAAACCCGGTATCATCACCGGTGCGCTGATGGCTTTCACGCTGTCGCTGGACGATTTTACCGTCAGTTACTTCACCACCAGCCCCTTGGTGCAGAATCTGTCCACGCTGATTTATTCCGAAGCAAGACGCGGCATCAAACCCACCATGAACGCACTGAGTGCGCTGATGTTCATTTTGCTGCTGGTGCTGCTGCTGATTGTGAACCGGCGCACCAAAGAACCTCAAGCCTGAAATCCGAAGCCAAACGCTTCAAAATAACAAATTAAAGGAGGCAAGATCATCATGAAAAAGCTGGCTTTCATTCTCTCCATCGTACTGCTGGTATCCCTCTTTCCCGTCGCTCTGGCACAGGAAGAAGTAAACGTATATAACTGGGAAGACTACATTGACGAACAGGTGCTTGAAATGTTTGAACAGGAAACAGGCATCAAAGTCAATTATATCAACTTTACCACCAATGAGGATATGATGGTGCAGCTGCGCGCCAATCCCGGTGCTTTTGACGTGATCTTCCCCTCTGATTACTGCGTGGAACGCATGATCGCCGAAAACCTGATCCAGCCCATTGATATGAGCAAGATCACCAACCACAGCGAGATCGATCCCCGATTGCTGAATCCTGATTATGACCCCACCAACGAATACAGCGTACCTTATATGTGGGGCACTGTGGGTATTCTGTACAACTCCACCATGGTGGAGGAAGACATCACCTCCTGGGCCTCCATGTTTGACAGCAAATATGCTGGTCAGGTTTTCATGATGGACTCCTATCGTGATACGCTGGGCGCCGCGCTGAAATATCTGGGCTATTCCCTGAATACCCGTGTTCCTGCCGAACTCTCCGCCGCCCGCGATCTGCTTATCAAGCAGAAGCAGGATGGCATCGTAAAAGCCTATCAGGTGGATGAAACCAAGGATAAGATGGTGCTGGGCGAAGCTGCCATGGCGCTTATGTGGTCCGGCGATGCACAGTATGCTATTGACCGCAACGCTGATTTGAAGTTTGTAGTTCCTTCTGAAGGCAGCAACATCTGGGTGGATCCCATGGTTATTTCTTCCACTGCCCAGAACGGGGAAAATGCACACACCCTGATCGACTTCCTCACCCGCCCCGAAATTGCCAAAATGAACTGCGATTATATCCGTTATTCTTCTCCCAACCTGGGCGCCATTGCATTGATGGGTGATGAATATATGCAGAACGTAGTACTCAATCCCAGCGAAGAAATCACCAATCGCTGCGAATATTTCCATGATGTGGGCGATTTCATCAACGTCTACAACACCCTCTGGGGTCAGATCAAGGGTTCCTGATCTGGCGCAATAGCTTCCCGGAAGAAGTTCCGGGAAGCTGTTTATATTGAGAACAACACAGAAAGTACTGAGACAGATAACTTATGATTTTCAAACGTATTCTTCCCCTTTTTCTGGTATTGCTTCTTTTGTTTTCTTTGTTATTTGCGCCTGATGCGCTGGCGTTCCGCGATCTTTCTGAAGGTGATTCGGGCGCTGATGTAAAAGCACTCAAGGAAGCCATGTACTATCTTGGTTATTTTACTTCTCTGAATGTATCGGAAAGCTATAACCATGTAATGACCGAACGCGTTAAAAATCTGCAGCGCACAAACGGCTTGGAAGAAACCGGCAAAGCCGACGCAGCCTTGCAGGAATTGGTGTTTTCCGGCAAAGCGCTTCCCACGGAAGGTGCACCTGCGCCTACCGAAATTCCTCCGGAGACACCAACGCCTTCACCTACTGCAACACCAGCGCCTTCTCCTGTGCCTACTGCCACCCCTGACTTGAGCGTTCTTGCGCAGCAATACGGCACGCTGCAGGAAGGCGATATCAGCAAAGAGGTATTATCCCTGAAAAAGGCTATGTACTACCTTGGCTACTTCAAGTCGCTGGATCTGACCGATCAATATAATGCGCTGATGGCAGAGCGCGTGATGCAGCTGCAGGCAGCCTGCGGGCTTGAAGCAACCGGCATTGCCGATGCCTGTTTGCAGGCACTGGTATTTTCCGGCATGGCAGTACCTACTAAAGATGCACCCAAGCCCACTGCCGTTCCCACCGCCATTCCCACTCCTATCGCACCCGTTTCCACGCCTGAAATCCCTCCGCTTACCGAAAATGGCTTTTTGCCGGAAGGTACCCAGGAATGGGTTCATGCTGATGAAAAAGACGGTCTTTGGCTCTATTATTCCGATTCACTCTCTGTGGAAATTCGTCGGTACACCGATAAAGCAAACCGTCTGGTATGGTTTGAAACAGAGGTTCACACTTCCGAAAAAGCACCGCTTACTTCCTACCTTTCCCCCAGCAAAACGCCCGGACGCCGCTACATGAATCCGCTTGATATTGCCTGGGACAATCATGTGGTGCTTGGAATCACAGACGATTTCTTTGGCAATCGATGGCTGAGCAAGCAAACGGTAGGCGTTATCATCCGCAACGGCGAAATTATCCGCGACGATACCTTCCCCGCTCACACAGCTCGTTTTCCCAATCTGGAAGTGCTGGCCGTGTTCAAAGACGGCAGTATGAAAACCTTTCTCAGCGATGAACACACCGCAGAAGAATACCTCCGCATGGGCGTAACGGATACATTTGCTTTCGGCCCCATTCTGGTACGCGACGGAAAATTGGGCACCCATATGGATGAAGATAACTATTACCGTTTTCGCGAACCCCGCTGCGCCATCGGCATGCTGGAACCGCATCGCTATATCATTCTCACGGTCACAGGCAGAACAGATGATTCCAAGGGCGTATATCTCCCCTGGCTGGCCGAAAAAATGCAAGAAAAAGGCGCTGTGGAAGCCATCAATCTGGATGGCGGCGGTACGATTGCTCTGATGTTCATGGGAGAATTCCTGGACAAGGATAACAATCAGGCCAGAAGCGTAACCAGTATCATTGGCTTTGGAAATTCCGATCAAGTATATAAAAAGTAAAAGGAAGCGCAGTCCTGCACAGGCTGCGCTTTTAGCTTTCATTGACATCCTCATTTGGGCATGCTATAGTTTTACCAGCATCAACTTTGTTTTGATATAAGGAGGCTTTTCCATGAGTAAAAAGCCGAATATTGTGTTTATTCTGACGGACGATCAGGGCGCGTGGGCATTAGGAAAAGATACCCCTGAACTGATTACGCCTAATCTGAACCGTATGGTGGATGAAGGTGTTCGCTTTACTAACTTTTTCTGCGCTTCTCCCGTTTGTTCCCCCGCCCGCTGTTCTATCGTAACCGGTCGTATTCCCTCTGCTCATGGCGTACATGACTGGCTTTCTTCCGGTAATGTGGATCACGCTTTACTTCCTGCTGATATGCAGCAGCTTTTTCGCGACGAAAAAGACGCTATTAATTATCTTGCAGGCATGCCCAACGTATTTGATGCGCTGCATGAAAGCGGCTACAAAATGGGTTTTATCGGCAAATGGCATATGGGCGACAGCATGCGTCCCCGCCCCGGATTTGATACCTGGAATGTGCTGCTCCGCGGCGGCGCCCACTATAAGCATGCCGATATCTGCATAGGCGGAAAGCCGCAATTCTGTCTGGAGTATATAACCGATTACTTCACAAACCGTGCCGTAGAGTACATCGATTCCGCCCCGGATTCCCCCTTCTTTCTGGCTCTGCACTACACCGCACCCCATACACCCTGGGGACATGAAGAACACCGGGAAGACTTGCTGAAGCTGTACGATAACTGTGATTTTGCAAGCCATCCGCTGCACCCCATTCACCCCCATCAGGTAGGCAATATGGAAATCGGCGACACTGAAGAAAAGCGGCGCTATCTTTTGAAAGGCTACTATGCCGCCATCACTGCTGTAGATGAAGGTGTAGGCAAGATTTTTGATGCATTGCAGCGGAATAATCTTTGCGATGACACAATCGTGATCTTTTCCGGTGACAACGGTATGAACCTTGGGCAGCACGGCGTTTGGGGAAAAGGAAACGGTACCTGGCCCATGAATATGTACGATTCTTCCGTGAAAGTTCCTTTCATTATGTGGGGTCCAAAATGGATGCGCCAGGGCGCTGAAATCACCAATCTGTACAGCCATTATGATATTCTGCCCACGCTTCGGGCATATCTGGAGTTGGAACCCATTACAACGCTGCCGGGCATCAGCTTTCTGGATGAACTGCAGCAGGAATTACCGCAAAAGGAACGCACATTGTGTATCATGGATGAATATGGCCCTGTGCGCATGGTGCGAAACAGCCGCTATAAACTGGTTTGGGAACCGCTGACAGGTTCTCACCAGCTGTATGACCTGAAGAATGATCCCGATGAAACCAGGAACCTTTTCAGGGATGCAGCATATCAGGAAATTCAAGAAGCATTGATGCGGGAACTTCAAGAATCTTTTCAGCAGTTCGCCCTGCCGCCTTTTGACGGGCAATTCCTTTCCCCCACCGGTTCCGGACAGTTTGCAAAAATCATTCATAGCGGAGAGGACGTGTTTGATCCCTCCATTACGCTGTATTGGAAACAACATAGATAACAGAAAAGACGATGGCAATGCCATCGTCTTTTAATGTTGCATTTTACAATTAGAATGCCCAGGTACCGTTTTCAAAAATCTGCACTTTCTTGCCATCTGCGCAGTGTGCTACGATGGAAAGATCCGCAGTGCCGATCATGAAGTCCACATGAATCATGGATTCATTGACACCGGCTGCCTTGATTTCTTCACGGGACTTTTCATGGTGTCCCTTCACGCATTCGGCAAAGCCGCGGCCCAGAGCAAAGTGGCAGCAGGCATTTTCATCAAACAGGGTGTTGTAGAACAGAAGCCCGGTCTTATTGATGGGACTGTCAAAGGGCACCAAGGCGCATTCTCCCAAATACGCAGCACCTTCATCCATGGTGATCATCTTCTGCAGACGCTCGTCATTCTTTTCGGCATGAGCTTCCACCACCTTGCCGTCTTCAAAGCGGAACCAGAAATCTTCAATCAACGCACCCTGATAGGAAAGAGGCTTGCTGGCATACACAATACCGTCTGCTACACCGCGCATGGGCGTTACAAACGCTTCTTCGGTCGGAATATTGGGATTAAAGGCAACGCCGGATTTCGTCACTTCTACAGCGCCTGCAAACTGATGATCCTTCATCATACCCACACGCAGATCGGTACCATTGGAAGATTTGTATTCCAGCGTTTCGATATTCAGACCAGTCAGGTATTCGCAGCGGCGCTGAATATCCGCATTGTGCGCTTCCCAGGCAGCAATAGGATCTTCATCCACACGCGCGGCAGCCAAAATAGCTTCCCACAGCATTTCCATGGCCTTGCTGCTGCGTTCATTGGGAAATACTTTCTTGGCCCAGGCTTTACCGGGTACAGCAGCAATCGTCCACTGGGTAGTACCGTCAATCGCATCACGATAAGGCTTGATAATGGGGAACTTGGCCTGCTGGCTCTTGCTCATCTTGGCCACGTTCACGCCCTTGAGCCCGTCAGGATTGGGAGAACCCAGCATCACACGGGCAGGCAGTACATCTGCGCTGAACTTGAGTTCGGCTTCTTCGTAGCTATCCACTGTACTCAGCGTTTTCAGGCTCTGATATTTCACGTGGTATTTCTGCATGGTCATTTCGTTCCACTTGATGTGCACCTTGCGGGCGCCCAGCTTGTAGAGTTCTTCCACCACCATGCCCACAAATTCAGGCTGCTCAATGCCGCAGTTCAAAATCACATCCTGCCCCTTCTGGGGATTGGCGCCCATTTTTGCAATGAGCTTTGCATATTTGCGAAGTCTGGTTTTCTGCATATCCGTTTCCTCCGTAAATGTCATGTTTACTTATGCAATCATTATACATCATTTTTGCATATAACGCAATGCAGCAGCTAAAATATACAAAAAGACTTCCTGAAAACAGGAAGTCTTTTTCCGTCTTTATTCTTTAGGCGGAATCTTGTCATATCCGCTGTAAGTTACCAGTGCGTTTACAATCTCAGGGAATCTCCATTCGCAATTTCTGCGGTTCAGCAGTCCAAACAATTCGCCGCTGCCCTTATGTGCGCTGTTATCCCACCACACACAGGGAATGTTGCGTGCGGCAGCATTCGCCGCATAGAACGCACTGAAAGTCACACGGGACTGAAGGTTTTCGTTCTTGTTTCGGGCGCCGAATTCACCAATCACCACAGGAATACCGTTGGCAATATAGGTATTGTACAGTTTGTTCATAAAACGGGTGATTTCGGAAGTCTGCCCAATATCCGTCAGCGCAAAGGTATCCGTTCCGCCTTCGGTCATGGACTGCAACGCAAAAGGATAAGGCGTATACGCATGAATGGAAACAATGATGCGGTTATCTGCCGTATCCGCCGGTAATTTGAACAATTCCGAAGTGCCGCCATCCGCGCTGGCGCAATATCCGGGAACCATCAGGTAACGATCCTTATTGTTTCCGCCGCTTGAGCGTACCGTATCCACAAAGAGCTGGTTCAATTTGTTGATGCATTCTGCAGCATCCTGACAAGTTGCCTTACCGGTATTGAACACCCATTCATCTTCCGTGCCCTTCAAGCGCGGTTCGTTCATGGATTCAAAAATCAGATGCTCATCGTAATCCTTAAAACGCTCACTGAGCTGCTCCCAAATGCGGCCAATATAGCGCGAAGAAGTTTCGTAATGTTCGCTGTCGGGATAATAATACTTCTCGTATACGTCATGATGCGTATTGAGAATCACATACAAACCGCAGTCCATAGCCCAGTCTACAACTTCCTGCACACGGTTCAGCCAGGGCTCATTAATATTAAAGTCTGCATCCACATGGTTATGCCAGGACACAGGCAACCGCAAAGTATTGAAGCCCGCTTCCTTCACCGCCACAATCATGTCTTCTTTGGTTTTTATTCCCACCCAGGCCTTCTCAATATCCAAGTCATCCCCTTTGAAATGATCATCAGTCGCATCAAAGGTATTGCCCAGATTCCAGCCAACACCCATCTTCTTGAGGAATTCCATGGCTTCGTTTTCAGGCAGTGCATACTGTTTGATATAAGGCATATTGGGCATCTTGATCTCTCCTTCCGCCGCAAAGCTCGTCACAGGAACTGTTGTGCACAGCAGCACAAACAGCATCAGCCACACGGCACATTTTTTCTTCATGTCAGACCCCTCCGAAATTATGCAGTTTCTTTTATTTCATGTTGCCATAATTCAAATATTTTGTCAATCATTATTTATGATCCACACGAAAAGTTATGGTATTTCCCTTATGGATATGGTAAAATATTTTCGAAGAAAATTCATATAGAAAGAGGTATTTATATGCGGATCATTCTGAGCGCTTTCCTGATTCTTTCCATTCTGCTCGCTTTCTGCTCCCCTGCTCTTTCTCAGGAAGAAGATGTGCTTCATAAACTGGCTGCACCCCATGGTTTCAAAATGGGCGCTGCCATGAGTTATTATCAACTGCGCGATACCAAGTATCTGAATCTGCTGAAAAAGCATTTCAACAGCGTGACCATGACCAATGAAATGAAGGCCTATTCCATGCTGGACCAGGCGGGCAGCAAACGTTCCAAAGACGGTATGCCGGCAATCAACTACACCGCTGCTGATGCCATGGTCGGCTGGGCAAAGGCAAACGGTCTTCAGGTGCGCGGACATGTGCTGGTTTGGGACGCTTATATGTGCGACTGGTTCTTCCGCGAAGAATACAGCAATAACAAGCCCTACGCTGATGCGGAAACTATCAAAGCCCGCACAGAATACTACATTACCCAGGTTATCACCCATTTTGAGGAAAAATTCCCCGGCGTTGTCTATTGCTGGGATGTGGTAAACGAAGCAGTTGGCGACAATATTACCGAATTTGCACCCAATGATCCCCGGCATCTGCGCACCAAACGCAACGGAGGGGACAACTTGTTCCAGAAGTATATGGGCGATGATTATGTGGCGCTTTCCTTCCTTTACGCCCGCAATGCGGTGGAAACGCTGGGCGCAGATATCAAGCTTTACTACAACGATTATAACGCCTATTTCACCGATAAAGCCGAAGCCATTCTGGCGCTCGGCAACAGCGTGAACACCTTTGCCAAGGATGAAAATGGCAACTACCGCAAACTGATGGACGGCGTTGGCATGCAGGGCTACATTGGCGGCTACGGGACGCAGACCGGCTGTCTGGAACCTGCCCACGTCGGTATGATCAAGAATGCAATCCTCAATTATGCCAATGCCGGTTTTGAAGTGCAGATTACCGAAATGGCCGTACGAAACTTTGATCTTGCATATACGGAAGAGCATACCGAATTCTATACCAACCTTTTCAAAGCATTCGTTTCTCTGGGGGATGAAAATGGCAACAATCCCCTGAATTGTGTGGCCATCTGGGGGCTTACCGACAATCCCAACGATAAACCCGGCACCTATACTTACAGCCTCAACAGCCCGTACTGCGGTCTGTTCAACGAAAAGCTGGAAGATAAGGATGTTTTGTACAAGGTTATGGAAGTGCTGAAAAAGTAATCGGTAACAATTTCCCCCGGCACTCCTGCCGGGGGTTTTTAGCAAAGGAGAAGTATCATGGCCAACTGGATTACACACCAGTTCATAGCCCAGCGCATTCTTGAAGAGCTTCCCTATCTTTGCACGAAGGAGTTCTGCGTTGGCTCTGTTGCACCGGACTGCAATCTGGAAAACGATGATTGGACTGCATTTATTCCGCCCAGAGAAGTAACTCATTTTATGCAGCGTAAGCGTAAGTCTCTTTCCGATTGCCAATGGTTTCTGGACCATTTTCTTTCTCAGCGCACCATTCTATCCAAGGAGGAAGCTTCGTTCTGGTGGGGTTATTATGCACATTTGATTGTCGATGCCGCTTTTCAGCACCTTATCTGCGATGACCCGCAGCGCACACATGCCATGTGGTCTCGAATGTCTACCGATCCGGTTCTTCGCAAAGAAATTGATCACATCAGTCCTTCATGGAAAAATGCCAAGCAGATCATCCCTTTTCAGTGCAGAAAAAACGATATGGATCTGTTTGAGAAAGAGCTGCTGGAGAAATATCCCGATTCACCTTTTCTCACATTATTGCCTTTTATTGATTCCTTTCCTGATTATGTACCTTTTCTCCCACCGGGTGCCATATCGCGCAAGCTGAAGGTGATGGTGAAAGTCCCTGCTCCATCAAGTGATATGCCATTTTCCGGTATGCTTATTTCAAAGGATGAGTATTTTAACTATATTGATCAATCTTTAGCCCACTGCATATACAGTATTCAAAGTCACATATCACTTACGCCCATTTTTTGAATACGTTTTTTCTTCCGCTATTTCAAAACCGGCAGTACCATCGTGGTGCTGCCGGTTCCTTATAACAGCGATAAAGGCTGTCATATCCCGTTTTATGAGTATCTACAAGAAGGACATAAAAGGACCGCTGCACTTTCGTGCAGCGGTCCGCAATTTAAGCGAGATTATTCAGCAGCCACACCGTTGAAGGCATCGCACAGAGCCTGCCAGGCGGGGGTAGCAGCTTCAACCAGTTCAGCGGGGGTGCCGCCAGCCAGCTGCCACAGCAGGGGGCTGCCCAGCACGTCGTTCACAGAACCGATATACAGAGCGGCGTTGGCAACGCAGTGTTCGGGTTCACGCAGCATGGCGTAGGTCTCGTCCACAGCGCGGTCATCGGTGAAGTTGTACTTGTTGCCAATCCAAGCGAATTCATCGTCATAACCGGGAGTGGCGTTGGACCACAGGTCATAGATGTAAGCCAGGTCAGCAGCCACGTCAGCTTCGTAAACGTTGGGGATAACGGTCACGTTGTCAGACACGATGGACACATACTTGTCGCCCTTGGGGCCCTTGGGGAATGCAACGCAGCCCCATTCGTCTTCCATGGGAGCGAGTTCGCTGTTGTCGTTGAAGCCGCCGTAGGTCTGATACATGTAGAAGCCGCAGAAGCCCTGCAGCCAGGCAGCCTTGAAGTAGTCCCAGGAGCCGTCAGCGGGCTGCTGATAGAAGTACTTTGCGAACACGTCCTTGGTCCAGGCCAGGCCTTCGAGAGCAGCGTCACTGTTCACAGCGATTTCCAGCTTGCCTTCGTCATTGAAGCGGAAGAATTCGCCGCCGTTGGACACAACGCCCATCATGAACATATCGGAGTTGTTACCGGTCATACCGTAGATGTCGATAACGCCGTCGTTATCGGTATCCTTGGTGATCTGGATCAGCATTTCTTCGAAAGCTTCCCAGGTCCAAGTGCCATCAGCCTGCATGTCATAGATGGTTTCCCAATCGATACCGGCTTCTTCCAGCACGCGCTTGTTGAAGAACAGGCACTGACGGGGTTCGGAGTTGCCGGTAGCAACACCGTACACCTTGCCGCCCTTGGTCATGAAGTTGATGGTGGAGTCGTTCCACTTGTCATCTTCGAAATCGATGTTTTCGGATTCCCAGGCAGCGAACAGGTCGTTACCCATGGGGGTGCCGACGAAGTCCGGAGGCAGGATGTACAGGCACAGGGTGCCATCGGGGCTGGTGCAGAAATTGGTCAGTTCCTGAACGTTGGTAGTCCAGTCGCCCTTCTGGATCTGACGGATTTCGCAGTTGTAGGTTTCCATGATCCAGTCACGGTAGTCGTACTGGGCCTGTTCTTCTTCGCTGGGATCATCCTTGCGGGTGTCATCAGCGGTCCAGTAGTCATAGATGTAGATGGTCTGACCGCCAAAGTCGATACCTTCAACGACTTCGGGATAGCCTTCAGGCCATTCAGCCAGAGCGGGCATGCAGGCCACAACCATCATGAGGGCCAGCAGCAGAGCAACCATTTTCTTCATTACGGGTTCCTCCTGAAAATATATTTCCACATGCACTTCCCCATAGGAACGAGCGGGAAGCACATACAGATTCGATGGGATACAATTGACGTTACCCAGATTATACCACACCCTGAATAAAGATGCAAGTACAAATTCCAATTATTCTTTGGAACCGGACATGACGATGCTCTTTACAAAGGTCTTCTGTGCAAACAGATACAGAATGATCAGCGGAATACAGCAAATCAGTACGCCGATGGAAATCAGCTGTTGCTGACGTCCGACAGGCGTAATAACGGGCGTATTGGCATCTGCAGAGAAGAAACGGTTCATTCGGGAAACGATGGAGGACAGCTGCACGGAATACACGCCGTAACCGCTGAGGAAGTTACGGCTGTAGAACAGGTCGGTCCACTGCCACACAAAGGAGAACAGGAAGCAGCTGGTAATGGTGGGCACAGCGTCCGGCAGCATGATCTTCACGAAGGTATGCATGGTGCTGCAGCCGTCCACGTAGGCAGCTTCTTCCAGCGACTTGGGAATACCCATGAAGTACTGACGCAGCATGAAGATATACAGACCGTTCTTGAGACCCATGCAGGTCAAGCTCATCATGGCGTAAGGCCAGATGGAGCCGTGCAGTGCCAGTTTTTTACCGGTCAGCGCTTTGAATATACCCAGTATATCAAAGTTGGCAAAGAACATGTACAGCGAAGTGGCAATGGTCTGCGGCGGGATGATGATCAATGCGATCACGCAGGCAAACCACATTTTCTTCAACGGGAAGTTGAAGCGGGCAAAACCATACGCCACCAATGTGCAGGAACACACCTGCAGCACGGATACCATCAGCGACGTCCACAGGGTGTTCAGCATGGACTTGGGCATACCGGTCAAGATACCTACGATTCGGTAGTTATCCAGCGTAGGATTGCGGGGAACCAGCACGATCGTAGAATCGTACAGGTCGTTTTCCGCCATCAGACTGGTTCCGAAACGGGTCAGCATAGGCTGAATGATCATGAAGCACAAACCAAACAACAGCAGCGCACGGCCGATGGACACAGCCGCCTTCCCTATTCTGGCTTTCAGCAGGTAACCGCCCGACTGGCGGTTGGCCTCCCAGAAATCTCTGTGCTTCACAGTGTGTGCAGTATTAGTCTTCATAATATTGCACCCCCCTGGTAATGATGAAGGAGCCAATGCCGATGAACGCCAGAGCAACACCAAAGTAAATCCAGCTCATGGCGGCACTTTCGCCAAAGCGGAACTGGCTGTACATCACTTCATTGATTCGTTCCATCACCTTGTTATCGTTCTTCATAAAGAAGTCGATAATGGTGTATATGCAGTTGACCAAGAGCAGCGGGCTGACGATGGGGAACGTGATTTTCCAGAAGGATTCCCAAGCGGTGCAGCCTTCGATATCCGCCGCTTCATACAGGGAAGGAGAAATGCTCTGCAGACCGCTGAGGAACACGATGATTTGAATACCGCTGGCCATGACGATATCGTAAATAGAATCGATCATGTCAAACAGGATATCAAACACACCGCTGCCCATACCGGATACCTGAAGCAGTTGCTGCAGGGACGCAGACAGGTTCACACCGGACTGATTGGCGATCTCGTCGGAGATACCCTGCATCATATTATAGAACTCATTCTGGGATTCTATGCCGGGCAGAACGCCGGAAGAAAGAATCACGGGCAGGAAGAAGATGGCGCGTGCCAGGGCGCGGCCCTTAAATTCCTGATTGAGGATTACAGCAACCACGAAGGACATAACCAGCGTGGCAATGGCATTCAAACCCATTCGTCCGATTTCTTCCACCAGACGCTGGTTAAAGTAGGGATCTACCGTCAGCGCGTATTCATAATTCAGAATACCGGTAAAGGTGCGGGTATACCCCTCACCCATCTTGATCTGCACGTTGCTCATACTCATCAGCAGCGATTCCACCAGCGGCTTGGCCATAAAGACCAGGAAACCGATGATGAGCGGCAGGATGAACAGTACGCCCTGACGCGCATTGCGCGCGCGCATGGTACGGTAGGTCGCGTTGCCGGGAATGAAGGTCAGCACAGATTCCTTCAGCCCCCAGCGTTCACGGCGGGGATTCAAGCTTTTCTGTTTTGCCATTACTGATCCCTCCCTGCGACGATGTAGCTGCGGGCAGGAACGGTGATTTCACCTTCCGTATAGTCCGCATTGCTGTAGTTCACATACACCCGGGTGCCGTTTTCGTATTCGGTCACGGTAACACGGTGTGCCGGCTGTTCATGGCCAACAATTCTCAGTTGATTCAGACCCTGCATATCATCCTGATATTTCCGGATAATATCCAGTGCCTTTTCCTTCCAGCCTTCATATTCCGCACCGAAAAGTCCGGAATAATCGGTTTCCTGAACGATCTTGCCATCTTCCTGCATGAACGTGAAGTTGAGACCGGCGCCGTATTCGGCACAGCGCAGCACTTCTTCCAGCCAGTCAGGAGCCAGGTTGATGGCAGCGCCCGTGTAATCCACCATGCCGTGCATGGCAATCTGATAGAAGGGCACGGTTTCATCCAGGATAGAGTAGTTGGTTCCATCCAGATCCATGTCCGTAATCAGATCCGCATAAGGCAGTACGAAATCGAAACCTTCCTTCACCATCACCTTCTGGCCGTTTTCATGGGCCTTCGCAACGGTTTCCAGATTCATCGCTTTCACTTCTTCGCGGGTCACAGTCTTTTTGGGGTTGTAATCCGCGCTGAGAACACTGCCGATATCGCGGAATGCAACGCCATAGGCGTCCGTTTCATCCAGTGCCTCAAGAAGATTTGCAGCTTTTTCATGCGCGTAACCCGGCTGCACCAGATAATACGCATCCATGTATTCCGCAGGAATGAAGGTTACTGCAGAATAGGGATAGAGCTTAATCTGTTCGCGGGTAGTCAGTCTTGCTGCATCGCGGTAAGGCAGGAAGCCCTGCAGAATACCGCTGCGGTAGGCAAAGCAGCTAATCCCATCAAAGTACAGTGGAATGTTTTCTTCCTTGGCATAGGCAATCAGCTTTTTCATATCCGCCATGCCGCCCAACTGACGCTGCACTTTCACATTGCTCAGAACCTTCTGGCTAACGCCGCCGTTCATCCATCCGCTGAATCGGACATTCAGGTTGCGTACACCATGATCCTTGAGATCATCCAGAATAACCTGCGCATCTTCAAAAGTTGTCACAGGAACCACGGAATCCACAGGAAGACCGAACTTGACAACCGTCTTGTCAATAGCGCCCACCAGCTCCACAGAAACGGGAACTTCTTCTGCAGCGCCATTCAGCACAAGTTCAGGATGCGTTTCACGAAGGTATTCACCATACGCAGCGGCCATGCCTACATAATCATTGCTGTCCAGGAAGCGGTAGCGCTGTGCAATGGTTACATCCGGCATTTCCTTTTCAAACATGTAGAGCAGACGTTCCGTTTTGGCAGAAACATTATAACGGTCACTGTGAATGACATTGTATTTCACGCATGCCCAGTTATAACTGTTGTAGCGCATGGAAATATCCGCCATCACGCCTGCATAGGACTGAGCGCCTTCCACAATGCAGATAAAGGATCCATCCGCACGGCTCATGCCGAAAACAGGGAAAACGTTCTTGGTTTCATGCACCACTTCGGTTCGTTCAGAACCCCAGTCCCATCCATACATATTGGCGAAATAACTGTTCTGAGACAGTTTGCCATTGTTGTAACGGATGATGGCGCCGCCGCCTTCAGGTACGAACATGAAACCTTCTTCGTCCGTTGCGGCTGCGTTGAACATAGGCAGCACCGTCACATGTGTAATGGGGTTATCTGCAGGATAGCGCATTTCCTGATAGGGAACTTCTACAATGAGATCTCCCCCATCCAGCTTATAGTCCACCGTCACGTTGAAGATCGCCTGTTCTATTTTGGCAGCGCCCGCTACCAGCTGCATATCGGTATCATACTCTTCCTGTGTATAACCGGCTGCAATAAAGCTTTCGGCAATCTTTTCCTTGTTGCTTTCCTTGGTATCGCTCTTGAGAATGTACAGTTCCTGATTTGCCAGTTCCGGATACAGCGCAAGCAGTTCATCCTTGTCGTCACGTTCCTGCACCTTATCCGGCTTCATCAGGGTATACACCGTTTTGGCTTTCTTGGCATCTTTGCTGCTCATGGCGTCCACGAACAGATTCATGCGTTCCACGGTGATAGCCTGAGGCAGCATGTAAATCTTCTCAATCTTACCAATGGCGTATTCTACCCGAATCCCATCTTCCAGCTGCTCAATGCGGTAGTTGCCATTCTCGATGGAATACTGGTAGTTGTTGTACTCAATTACACCATTGGAAGAAGAATAGGTCATGGCCAGCGTGCTTTGCAGCATGCCCTTATTGGCGGAAACAGCAACTTTATCCTTGGCTGCATTTTCCGGGTTGGACAGCCACACACGACCGGATTCCTTTTCCGTCAGTTTGAAATAGGTCGTTGTGGGATCCATTTCAAACAGCAGTTTATCGTTTTCCAGGGTCAGAGCCTTCTTATCGCCCTCGTAATAGAAGACTTCCGCTTCTGCAAGGTTCACTGTTTCCTGAGGCGCATACAGCGGAATCCCCACAAAAATCACCAGCGCGGCAATCAATGCAGCAGAAATCATCCAGGGAAGCAGTTTACGAAAAAGGGATTTTTTCTTTCTCATCTTACTCTCCCCTCCTTAATGAAGCCTGAAAACAATCTCGCGGTACAGAGACACGAAATATCCCAGCGCATCGCTCAGCAGGCTGAAGAACACCAGAACCAGGAACAAGATGACCAGCGCACCAAACACGGTGGCAATCACGAAGATGATAGTTTTTCCGGGGCCATAATCATGCACCTGCATCAGACCGGCAAAGACCAGGAACAGGGACCAGACCACGCTTGCACTCATCAGCACCGTGTAATAGGACGCTTCGTCAAAAGAAATCATGTGGCTGATGAAAATCAGCGGCAGCTGAATGATGATATAAGGCACCAGTGCATAGCACATGGCCATATATATATCTAGGAAGCGGCCCTTTCCGTCAAACAATGTAGAAAGGCTCCAGTTTGCAAGACACAGCACCAGGAACGGCAGCAGCAGCGAAGCACACTGCTCATAGATGTTGATATACTGAATCGGGGCATTGATGAACTGGAAATTGGTATACAACAGTTTAAGTACGCGGGTCATCAAAAACAGAGCCAGAAAAGTATGGGCTGCCGCCAATGAACCGCGGTTCTCACGGGAAAGGTCCCAGAAACCGTCGAAGGGATGGAAGATCACATGTTTGGCATATTTGACTGAATCCTTGTATCTCTGCCACGCAGGATGGGGCGTCTTGGTTTTACTTGATAACTTTTTGACGCTCATACGCTTCCACCTCCATCTTCATTTTCTTCACCTGGAGCACAACCAGCGGAACAACCAGCACAATCACAATTGCAGCTACTGCCCACACAATGTTCTCCTCGACCAGTTCCTTGCGGTAATAGCGGTATGCACGGCCGTAGTTCTCATGGTCATAGGCCATTTTGAAATAGTCCATCGCCTCTTTGTAGTTTTCCTGACGCATCAGCGCGCGGCCAATGCCAATAAAGGCGAGATTGTAGTTGGCATTGAGACGAAGCACTTCCCGCCAGGTATCAGCCGATTCATCATATTCACCGCGGAGATACTGATCGCTGGCAAGATAGATCAGGCTGCCGTATTCGGTAGGGGTAAACACGGTGATAGAGCATTCGTTTTCGTCCAGTGCAAACAGATCAAAACCCATGCTTTCAATGGATGCGGCCGAAAGGAATGCGCCGTCGCTGTTGCCCTTGGTGCCAAATGCCCACAGCATGATGCCCTGCGGATCGTAGCCAAACAATCTGCCGCGGGTTTTATCAAAGGCAACATAGATGTCATTGTCAAACACGGTAATATCGGCAAACTTGGAAGGACCGTATTCCTGACTCTGTTCCACCCAGTGCAAATCGCCGATAGGCGGATACCAGTCATTCTTAACCAGAATATCATTGCCAATGCTGTTCAGTTTGCGGATAGGCTTGGCATTATCCCAGATCAAGTCATATTCGCTGAACACGATGTTAGTGGCATATATGAAACCTTCGTTATCGATGCAGATGTTTTCATATTCCGTAGGAACAAAGGACGCCTGCTGCGCACGCTGCGCTTTGGTAGTGAAAAAGTTCTTCCAGATGTAATCCCACATGGTATACACAACGGGATTTGCACCAATGAAGCCGGTAAAAGTACCGTCATTTTCGAACTTCACAAGACCCTTGTTCACATTGGTTGCCAGCACATACACGCGCCCGGACACGTCCACCACGATTTTATCCGGAAGGAAGCTCAGGTTCTGATCAAACGTAGCATCCTGAGGCTGCGTGAAAGCCAGCACAAAGTTCAGGTCTTTATCTGCTTTCACCACGCGGTTATTGTTGGTATCGGCAATGTAAAAGTTACCGTCTTCATCCACAAACACATCACTGGGCGCGCTGAAGGTTTCAGGCGTTGCACCCGCGATCTTGTCAATGATACGAACCAGCGTATATGCATCTCCATCACGGTGGATCTGCAGTATACGGTTGTTACCGGTATCACATACAAAGATTTCCTCATCGCGTACATACAGGCTCTGAGGACGGCGCATGGGCGTTTCCAGTTCCAGAGTGGAGCTGTAAAGCACCTGATCCACACGGTATGCGTCCGGCGTTTCCTTGTAGTCATCCCAATAGTCGTAGTTATAGGTATATATGCTGTTGTGACCGTCTGTACTGGCAAAAGCCATTCCCACAGGCAGCAGCAGCGCAAGTATAAGCACCAATGCAGTTAGCCTGATTGCTGTTTTCATGGTCATCCTCCCACCTTTCTTGATGTGTCCCACCCTGTCTTTCGTCAATCCTTCAGACCGGAACTGGCCATAGTCTCCAGAATGTTGCTCTGAGACAGAACGAAAATGGTAATGGGAACCAGCATCACGATGACCGTGACCGCCGCAGCCTGACCGGCACGGGCGACGCCGCCCGCCTGAATCTGCTGCAGCGCATAGACCAGCGTTTTTTTGCTTTCGGAATAAATGACCGTTGCAGCGTTAGTGTTCCACAGACTCTGCACGGAGAAGATGATAATGGTCAGCCACGCAGGCTTCACATTCGGCATCACAATGCTCCAGAAGATACGCATTTCACTGGCGCCGTCCAGATGAGCCGCTTCAATCAGCGCATCCGGCAGACCTTCCATAAACTGCTTCATCAGGAACAGACCAATGGGGGCCGCGAACGCAGGAAGAATGACTGCCCAGTAGGTATCGATCATCTTCAGTTTGCTCATGATGACATAGTTGGGAATGCCTGTTACATAACCGGAGAACATCAGAGCCGTGACAACGATACTAAAGAAGGTTTTTCCGCCGGGGAAATCATACTTTGCCAGCACGAATGCCGCCATGGAAGCAATGAACAGATGCCCAAAGGTACCCACAAAGGTGATAAATACGGTATTCACCAGATAACGGGAGAAGGGCACATAGCTCTGGCTCAAGGTTACAAACAAATCGCTGAAGTTATCCAGCGTAACATGCTGCGGAAACACCTTGGGCGGGAAGCGGAACAGTTCATCCAGCGGCTTCAGAGAAGAAGCGATGGAGAAAACCAGCGGAAATGCCATGGCAACAGCTACGATTGCCAGCATCAGGTAAATGCCCAGATCGCCCCAGAAGCTGCGGTTGGGCTTGCGGCGTTTGGGGGCCAGCACATGAATCAGCGCGAAGAACAGATAGCCTGCGCCAATCACAATACCTGCCACCTTGCCCACCATGTAAATGGAAGCATAGGCTGCATCCTTTGGCAGTTCCAGTCCCTGCAATGCTGCCGATTCCACAGCATCCACACGCACGAAGGAAACCACTACTACTGCAATGAGCAGCGCCATAATGATTGAAGAAATGATGATAAACTTCTTATGGCTTACCGGTTCTTTATTTTCCACGATTTCGCCGCGCAGCACCATCTGCTCATGCAGAATGTCGCCCCGGGTTCTCTTGGCAGGCTTATAAGGAGTTGGATTCATACTCATACTTAAGTGCCCACCTTTCTCAGCATGGATTGAATGGCCTTATTGCACAGGATCATCAGCAGGAACAGAACTGTTGCAATGGCCGATGCATAGCCCATTTCGAAACGGGAAAAACCGTAGTCAAACAAGTGCGTAACGATGGTGCGGGCCGCATAGTCCGTACTGGGATAACCGGCCAGCGCACGGGGAACATCGCACACGTTGAATGCAGAAGTGATGCTCATCACGGCGCCGAAGAGCAGCATGGGCTTCATGCTGGGCAGCGTGATGTAGTACAGTTCCTGCCAGCGGTTGCGGATGCCGTCCACATAGCCGGCTTCATACATGCTCCGGTCCACACCCTGCAGGCCGGCAACAAAGGAAAGGAAGCCGGTGCCCATGCTCATCCACAAAATGACGATGATGATAACGGGCATCATCAGATTGGGATCCAGCAGCCACAGTTTGGGTGCATCAATCAGCGCCAGCTCCACCAGAATGGAGTTCAGGTAGCCGTACACATCTCCTCGGAAGATAATGGAGAAAATGTAGAAAGCGTTGCCCGCGATGGAGGGCGCGTAGAAGACCACAACAGCCAACGTACGCAGCCAGCGGGGCAGTTCATTGATGAACCACGCAAACAGGAAAGACAGAATATAGCCCACAGGGCCCGTGATGACAGCGATGACCAGCGTGTTTCTCACAGCCGTCAGGAATACTTCATCCTGCAGAACCAGATTGATGTAGTTCTGCAGACCAATGAACTTCGGAGGTTCCAGAATGTTGTAGTTGGTGAAGCTGAAGTAGATGGAAGAAGCAATGGGCAGAATGAAGAACGTGAAGAACAGGAGCGCATACGGCAGCAGGAACAGGTAGCACATCTTCATGCGCTTGGCTTTTTCCCAGTCATAATGCAGCCTTTCACGCTTCATCGTTATGTAGTTTGCGGCCAAAGATTTCATGCAGTCTCACTCCCTTCACATTTCTCAGTCAATGGGCAGATCAAATTCCATACGTTTGATCCGGATTTCATCATTAATGGTTCGTGCGTACGTCATCAGCGTTTCACGGGCATCTTCCTTGGTGTTGATGACGCGGCGAATGGCGTTGGTCATATGACGAGTGGTCGAGTAACCGCCGGCGATTTCCGGGAAGCCTACCGTGTAGCTCTGCTGTTCTTTCAGCACGCGCAGCTGCGGAGCGCTCCAGGCCAGCTGTTCCAGTGCATCGCAGTTAGCGGTAGCGTAGCGGGCGGAAGAACCCAGAATACTTTCAATTTCTCGACCGAAACGCACCTGAGAATCGGCGCTGGTCCACCACTTCATGAATTCCCATGCATTCTTTTTGACGTTTTCGTCATCCGTTGCCACCATCATGCAGCACAGACCCTGAGAATGTACGCTGCGGTCGATGGTCCCATCCGATTGCACAGTGCCGGGGAACAGGGCGAAATCCCACAGGTTGCGGATTTCGGGGGCAGATACCACCAGCGTATTGTACGTACTGTAGGGGAACAGGCCCAGCGGCATTTCGCCGGAACGGAAACGGCTGACAAAGTCGAACACGGTGGGAAGGCCGTAGTCATTATACAAAGAGGTATACAGTTTGAAGGCCGTTACGCCGTTTTCATTATCGATCAAGGTCTTCTTGTTGCCTTCACCGTAAATACGGCCGCCGTTCTGATAGATCAGGGAATTCAGGATGGACATATCTACCGTGGTGATATCCGGATAAGGAATACCAACGGACAGGTTGTTACCCTGAATGGTAGGCAGCATGCCGATCAGATCAGCCCAGGTAGAAGGTGCAGTCAGCCCCAGATCTTCCAGAATATCCTCGCGGTAGAACAGCACGGAGAATTCCTGGGTTTCGGGCAGGCCGTACACACCGCCTTCATAGCGCATGGCGGTCAAAGCGCTTTCGTAGAAGGGTTTTATCACTTCTTCGAAGTCTTCAAACTGAGTCAGATCTTCCGCTGCGTTACGCATAGCATAGTTGACCGGGAACCAGGTACCTAGAGACAGTACCACGTCGGGGCCGTTACCGGCCACAACGGCGGTCAAAAGCGTATCAGCCACAACCAGCTTAACGTTTACCTTAATGCCCGTTGCAGGAGTAAAGGTATCGTCAACCATGGTCTTGAGCACGGTACTCTGGTCACGGCCCGTCACGATCCATACTTCGATCAGGTCATCCTTGACTTCATCTTCATCATAGGTATCTCCCAGTGCGTTGTAGTCCACAAAGTAGGACGCCACGCAGGATTTGATCTCGTGCACCGCCTTGCGGAGGAAGCCATCCCGGACTTTCGGCAGTTCAGCCTTTTCACCGCTGATGATGATGGCATCCACATCCAGCTTGGTTTCCGCCATGTTCTGCATGGCCGTACCCAGACTGGTAATGTTATCCTTGAAGTTTACAAACTGCTGCGTAATACGTTCGTTGTATTCCACAAAGTTTTCAAGCTGTACAGCCAGCGTCTGGGCTACCGCTACACGGTCGCTCTTCTGACCGGTAATGGCAACGGTGTCATCCACCAGCTTGTAAAGACGCTTGCTTTCAAGGTCCATAGCTTCCAGTACTTCGGGGAACTGACCGGCGAGATTGTAGTCGCGGAAACGGTCAGGGTTCACGCCCGTCAATACCAGAATGCGGCGGTAGATCAGATTGAGGCGGTAAATGCTGTCTTCCAGCTGATTGAGAATACCGCCCATCGCACCCAGCGTAGCCTGAAGGCGGATGGTATGAGCACCCTTTTCCAGATAGAACTTGTAAGGTTCGCCCTTTTCGTCCTTCAAAGTCAGCAAATTCCAGGCCGTATCATAATCAAACGCAATGGTCTTTACTTCTTCAAAAGGAATTTCGCCGTCAATATACAAACTGCGGCTGGATACGGCGCCGCGCTGATAAGCCTGACGGGCTTTTACGGACACGGAATAATAACCGTCTTCCGGCACTTCGAATTCCCATTCAATCCACTGACCGGCCTTATTCCAGGGATCGCCGCCGATGTAATTGAACACGGTGTTGGTCACACTGTTGGGATACGTATCGGGAGAAGAGCGGTCATAACGGGCATACAAAGACGGCGAAGAACGCACCACAGCATCCTCACCCTGTACGGTCATCTGCCACTGCTTGGCTTCCTCGGTCATTTCGACCTCAGGCTGCAGCGCCATATATTCTGCATAGGTCATATCGCCAACCACGGGCTTTAACGTAATGCCGCGGATCAGCATGGGTTCATTCACAGCTTCCAGGGACAGGGTGTTCTCCCCTGCCTCAAAATAAAACTGATAGGGGTTTGCGGCATAGCCCATGGAATCCTGGCAGTAAGCGGTCTGCCAGTCAAACACTTCGGTCTGAGTGGGACGCACGTCGTTGCCCTGATTGTCCTTACGCACGGGACCTGCATCCGTCCACAGGCGGTTAAAGGTCAGATCAGCCGCACCGGCAAAAGGAACCTCGCCGTTGATGTAGAGCGCACGCTCCATATCCACACCACGGGATTCCACCGTTTTATAGTCCAGCACAACGTTGTACATGCCGGCCTTTTCCACATTGACCTTCCAGGTCACCATGGAACTGTCGGGCGTATACACGCAGTTTTCACCGTTTTCGGAAAGGCGTGCTTCACCGTCTCCTTCAAATACAGATACATCCACCTGCACATCCTGTTGCCCGGAAGGAACATCCTTATGCGCAAGCAAATAACCGTCGTACGTGTTGCTGCGGCCCAAACCGGTCACATCCGTAGACAGGTCATAGTCTTCGTATTTGGCTTTGAAGGTTTGCACGCCGTCGCCAAGTACTGCAATCAGTACAATGGCCAGTACAATACACGCAAGGCCAATCAGAGTGCCACGGAGTTTTTGGAACATGATATCCCGCCCCTCTGTATTTGAATATTGGTACCTGAATACGCTAAATAAAGAGCAAATAACTCTCGACAGCTCTAAAAATAACGTACTTCCACATTTTTTCTTATAATATAGAATACGCCATTTTCATTTTTGTGTCAACGGCAGTCCTTCTCTTACCGTTCACTATTTTATTTCATATTTATGAATTTTTACAAAAACACGGAATTATTCTGTATTTTTCTTGTTTTTTCATCGCCGCGCACGGATTATTCAGCCTTTTTCTCATCAATTAAGTGCGCATGCTTTGCATACACATAAGCATATTTATGCATAACAAGCATATTCTTGCACAAAGAAATAAATGCCGCACTGAAAAAAGCGTCTTTTCAAGACGCTTTTCTTTTGCAGATCAATATCCGTACTTTTCGAAATTCGGTTCAATAACCGTTTTATTATAATCGTTTCCTCCGGGGAAATTTGCACTCTTGAGAATACCGGGAGTAATGCCCATTTCCAGCAGTTTCTCTACGGCAACGCTGGTCACGTTCCACATGATATAATCCGACGCGATACCGGATGCCGCAGCAAACCTCGCCTCGATTCCCTCCACTTCCAGCATAGCTTCTGCCGCCGGAGCACAGTTATCAAGCGTCAGCGTGGCAAACTCGTACAGCTTTTTTCCGGACTCATGCACAGCATCCACCTGCACCGCATATTCCATGCTGGTAAAGGCGATCACATTTACACCTTTTTCCACCATTTCCCACGCCAGATCAACCACCGGCTTGGTTCTGCCGGAAACCGAGCTGACCACCAGCACATCGCCCTTTTTCAGCGTATTGCGGTGAACGTTTTCCTCGTAGTGCTTGTAGAAAATCGGGCCGCCGCCCCGGTAAATCAAGTCGTTTTCAATGGAATGGCAAATGCCGCTCAGAATGATCTTTCCGCCGTTTGCAACGCTGTTGGCAATCAAGTTTCCGGCCTTCACAATATTTTCCGTCTGCGTATTGCGCACTTTTTCCAGCAACTCCTCCACAGCCTGCTGATATCTTTTCATCAGTTCCATCGTATATTCTCCTTCCTTTCATCTATCGGTATGGTACAGATAGTCCTTAAACTGTTTCTGAATTTCCTGCATATCTTCCGGGGATAATCCGCCGCGTATTCGTTTCAGATGATCGATCACTGCGCCCATCACCGGTTCAAACAGCGGTGCAACGACCTGCCCCAGCGCGCCGTTTTCCCTTAAAACACGGGTAAAGGTTTGCTTCAATATTTCATGACTGCGCCAGACGCTGCCAGACAGCGCAACCGGGATATAGGGCGACAGTTCACATTTTCGGATCATAGCGCAGGCCTGCTGAGCCAGCAGCATCCCTGCCTCCATGAGGATATTGCGTGCGCAAACATCCCCCTGCAGTGCAGCGCTCGAAACAAGCGGCGTACACCCCGCTACACGCGAAAGCGCTTCACCGCTATGTTCACCGTACATGTAAGAAAATACGCGTTCCCGGAAGCTTTCTCTGTTTCCGCCCATCCGGGCAGCCAACAGATCGGTCAGCAGTGTTTTGGGGCCTCTTCCCTCATAATCATGGATCGCTGCGCCCAGCGCCATACGACCGATCCAGTATCCGCTGCCTTCGTCCGCCACAGCAGAACCGTATCCGCCCGCATGAAGCAACTGCTCTCCTTTGCGCACAAAAACGGTGGCGCCGGTTCCTGCCACAGTCAGGCAGGCGTCTCCCGTTACGCCGCATGCGCCAAATCCCATATCTGCTTCCGTAACAGAAACAACAGCACCGGGTGCAAGATACGGCTGGATTTTTTCCAGCAGAACAGGTTCCACAATACCGCATATGCAGCCCATTTCTCTTTCAGGAATGCGCAGCTTTGCAAGCAGTTCCTCCGCATGCCTTTCAGCTGCTTCCCTGGACATGGCAGACAGGCGCATGCTGCCCACGCGGCACTGATCAACCGGATGAAATGCATCATCGTACAATACAGCCTGCACTTTGGTGCCGCCCGAATCCACCGCAAGATGATAACGCATCAAAACGGCTCCTTTACAACTTTGGTATGTTACATATAGAAAATATTATTCCTATACTCTTCAAAAATCTTCTTGTTGTGCTCGTCACCGCCGTCCAGATTGGCGCTCATGAATACCGGCGGAACAATTCCCTGTTCCAGCAATTTTTCTACTGCTTCGATGACCATGGCGTTCAGCAGAGCTGTTCCGACAGCGGTAGACGTAGGACCGATCTTTTCAGGCAGTCCGTTCAAAGTTACTGCCGCATCCCCCACGTCGCCGCAGTTATCAATCACATGATGGCATACCTCAAACAGCCGTTTTCCGGATTCATGCCGGGAAGTAACGTGAGAAGAATACGCAATATTGGTCACAGCAATCACCGTAACGCCCATATCGGCTGCTGCCAATGCCATTTCAACCGGCACGGTGTTTCGCCCCGATACCGAATGGATGATGAGCACGTCCCCGGAAGAAACATGATTTTCCTTCAGCAGCGTGGTGCCCAGCCCTTTTATGCGTTCCAGCTGGCTGGTCAAAGTGATGGGACGGGTGTTGAGCATGAATCCCGGAAAGAAAATGGGATTGATGACTGCCAGCCCGCCGGTGCGGTAAAACACCTCTTCTGCCAGGATGCCCGCATGGGAACAGCCAAACACAAACACATTGCGCTTTTTGGCAATCGCTTCTGCGATCTTTTCCGCACACAGCATCATGGTTTCCTTCTGGGTATTCCATGCTTTTTCAATACATCCCGTTACAATGGAAATATAATTTTCTCCCTGCATACCAGCATTCCTCGCAATCTGTAAAAATGGTTCATGGTATTCTTCTATGTTCAACATATGCCGGATTTTATTCCATTTTCCTCCGACACGCCCATATTCCGTTTCACAAGGCAATCCTGCTCCCGGGCGTCGTTTTTACGTTTCGAATCATATACACACGTTCCGTTTGGCAGGGTTCATCCACATCCGGCATATCCGGCGTATCCGGCCGCTTATCCACGCCTGGCGCTCTCCTGTAAGGCTTTGTCCGCAGAACGAAGCTGGATATCTGATTGACCTTCTGCCTGAACGTCAATTGTCCGCAGTCTGTTTCCTGACCGTTCACCGTAATCCGATAACGGCAGGTTTCACAATCCGCTTCAATGGCGATATTCAGCCAGTCCAGATGCTTGCTCAGCGTTTTTGCAGGGATCATCACAGAGGTTGTCTGCGCCCACAGTACATTCCCCTCGCCAATTGCCAAGCGCACAGCCGTGCGTCCCTGATGATCCGTCAATTCCAGATAGCATTTTTCTTCATACCACTTACACGGCAGTATGCTGCATTCGACACGAAGTTGTTTTTCCGGTTTAAACATGCGTTCTGCCCGGGCATAATCCACCGGATCATGGTCACTGATGCGCATACAGGGAATTGCATCCACCGCTTCAGCCTTTTCCACCGACGCCCATCGGGATGAATAGACATTCCAGTTCTTTATCCAAGAACCCGCATCCGCAAAGGTATCATCTGCATGCTCTTCGCAGCCAAGCCGCAAAGGCACCGGCACACGGGTCACCCAGATGTCCTCTTTATTCATACTGTGGCACAGCCACATGGCCCCTGTGGGATATTCCCGATGCCCTTCACAAATTCCGCGCAGGTACTGAGGACCGAAATCCTTGAACAACCCTTCGTAACGCCTTGGCGGTACCTCGCCGCAAATGACGCCCAGATCGTTAAAACAGATACCGTCATCGCTTGTTACCGCACACATGGGATAACGATGCTCACTGGCGATGGAGTTTACATAGGCAATGGCAAATCTTCCATCTTCGGTTTTCTGACCCCAGGATTTGGCACCTGAGGTAGCAAAGGATGGTTCTCTTTGAATCTGCCAGGTATCTCCCCCATCCTCACTTCGGCCTGCAACGCCGTTTTTCCATAATCCGACGATATTCTGTTCGTCCAGATGATACCAGCAAAAGCTGCTCTGTTTTTCCGTTCCAGCCGCAATACCGCCATTTTCAGCAGATACGCCACCCTGTTTGATGTGCACATATTCATCCCGGTCTCCGTGTTCCTCTGCCCATTGCTGCGTCACCAGACGATCATGAAGACATTCCTCACAGGCTTTTACAAAGCCTGCGTCAGGGCTTTTCGTAAAATGCGGGAAAGGAAGCTTCTCTTCCGTCCATCCGGAATCCGTCAAAATCCGCAAAAAATAGATGGGCCCCAGCGTGCCGTTTTCATACACTTCCCGCACCGCACGCCCCATGCCGTAATTGACCCACGGACAGGTATAGCAATCCGGAACATGCCCATAAAAACCCGTTACCAGCAGCCGGTCATCCGAGGAATGGAAAAAAGCCATGCGCTGATGCATCATAGCATCTCTGTCTTCCGGAATCACCACTTCCTGCCCATCTGCGCAGCGGTACACGCCGGCAGGCGCTTTGATCACAGGAAAAGAAATCTGCGGTTTTTCCCATTGGATGCCATCCTTAGATACCGCAAGCAAAGAACAACCCCCGTCAGTATGTTCATGAATGGGATTGCTGAGATATTCCAGATAAAACTTTCCGCGCCAGTAGGTCAGCATAGGGGCATGGTTGTACGTATTTCCCAGCCCATCGCTCCATTCGGGATGTGTTCGGTTGCTGCGCATGACCTGATAATTGCTTGCCCCCAATATGTGCGGCAGCTGGCCGTCTGCATAATCCGGATTGGCAAAATCGTTCCCCGCATAATAGGGCGTTTTCCGTTCCATATAATCCTCCAAAGACCTGCAAAAAACAGGCAGGCTACGGTTTCTGTATTGCTGATTGCATTATAACATGGCATCAGCGCAAGTTCAAGATACATAAGGCAAACGCACAGGTATATAAAAAACCGGCCTCCGTACAAGAAGTCGGTCTTTTGCTTTTTACCATTCGTTATCAGGACGGAAACACAGCGTATATTCGCTGCTGGCATCACCGCAGGACAGTACCAGCGTAAATCGGTCCGCATCCCATTCAGGCAGTTTCCAGTTGATCGTGGGGCCGATCTTGTTGGTATTCATAGCCACCTCACCCGTTTCCCAGGTAAGCAGTTCATACTCTTCTCCATTTGCACGGATCGATACTTTGATCGTATGATTGGCGCATTCCACCGAGTCGTTCAGCAGCCAAAGCTCCGCATGGAATACTTCGCCTTTTTTCCAATCAAAGCGGGGAATCCGGGCGCTGGCCAGCACAGGGCGCAAAGAATTCTGCACCGCATAATAGGCAGGCTTGGGCTGCACAGGATAGGTAATCAAGCTGTTGCCGGATGCCGTAATCCAGGGTTCGCAATAGCACCAGTTGATGGCCATGCTGCAATAAGGTGCCTGACGGCGTGCTTCTTCAAAAATCGCCTTATAGCCTTCGCACTGCATCCAGTTGCTCTGAGCGATCATCTTTTCGATAGTATCCAGCTTCCCGCGAGAAAAATGCTGCATGCCGTCGGGACAGAGCCAGGCCAGTTCTCCCCACGCTTCAAAGGCGTGGTGCAGTTTCCAGCTGCCCTTGGCTTCAATGGGGAACAGTTCATCTTCGGGAATGATCTTTTTCAGATTCTCCAGGTCCGTCATATTGGGTACGCCGAATTCGGTGTATGCCGTGCAATGTGCATTCTGGAAAATGGTGAATACGTCCTGATTGGTGTTGGGGTTCCAGAACGTGTAGCCGCCGTGACCCATGCCCAGCACAGGAGAAGTCATCAGATAAGGACGGTCCTTATCCAGATCATAGCACTTCTTGTTCAGCAAGCGCAGCGCCTGGCTCTGATCCGTCATCATTGACCAGTTATTGAACAGTTCGTTGCCGCCGCAATACATCACAACGGCAGGATGGGGCCGCAGCATGCGAATGATCGCATCCGCTTCCTGTTCAAGAACCTCCAGATAATGAGGGTCATCGGGGTAGCAGTTGCAGGCCAGCGGGAATTCCGCCCATACCATGATGCCCAGTCTGTCGCACAGTTCATAGAACATTTCCTTATGAGTGCCGGAGCCGCCCCAGCAGCGGAAGATGTTCATATGGGCGTCTTTTGCCAGTGTGACCAGCGTTTCGTAGCGTTCGTAATCAATACGGCCGTTGAACACGTCGGGATTGACCCAGTTGCTGCCCTTGGCAAACACATTCCGGCCATTCAGTTCAATCTGGATGGGCGCCACATTGCGGCCCATGGGGAAACCGGGAAGCGGATCCCAGCCACCCTTGTTCATGACCAGTTTCACCGTACGGAAACCGATATGTCCCTTCACTTCGTGAGAAGCGGTGCGCGCAGTATAGGTATACAGTTCAGGCTTGCCCTGACCGTTGCACCACCAAAGACGGGGATGGTCGATTTCAAAGGCATGGCCCTTCCCCACTTCTTTTCCGTCCGGATCAAAAAGGGTGATCTCCACCTCAGCATCCGCTTCCGTTTCAAAACGGAGAGAAGCATGGGTGCGGTCTGCATTCAGGGTGTAGAAGGGTTCACAGCGGCGAATAAAGCCTGCATCCCGGGTTTCTACATACGCTTCCTGCCACAGACCGGAAACCAGCAGGCGGGGATGCCAGTCCCAACCGTAACAGACAGGAGCCTTGGCGCTGTGGTCTGCCTGATTACAGCCTTCATCGGCGTCTTCACGCTTGGGATGGGGATAAATTCGCACCACCAGTTCACTGCCGGGCTGTGCATCGGAAAGATCTGCTTCTACAGGCGAGAACATGCCTTCGTGGGAAAGGCAGACTTTGCCATTCACCAGAATATCAAAGCGGTAGTCAATGCCTTTGCTGACGAATACCGCTTTTTCTCCCTCTTTGCAGGCGTAATTCAGCACCGTTCGGTACTCCCAGGTATAGTCTTCCGTTTCACGCCAAAGGGTGCTGTTGTCATTGTAATGAATATTTCCCCAGCCCATGTACACGCCGTAATCATACTGCACATTGCCGGGCACCTGCGCAGAGAACCACTCACTGCAGCCGTCCGGACGGATGGCCCGTGCCTGCCAAACCTGATTATACTTCATCGTATGTATCCTTCCTTCATTCGCCTTGCGGCGCAGCATTTACTGATCATCCGCTTGCATTATAGTATAGAATGTGCAGCTTGAAAAGACGCAGATTATGACACCTAAAGGCATCAAAAAACGCCCTTGCAAATGCAGGACGTTTTAGATTCATAGAGCAGCCTGTTTTATCGCACGGACTTCCACTCTTCCCGCTTCATGGCATACACCTTTGTGCAGTCATGGTGCTCGTCCGTGTATTCTTCCACAAAATGCATGCCGTTTTTCAGCGCCACACCATAGGAAGCCGCATTATCCGCCGACATATAGGAATACACCGCAGAAAATCCCAGTGTTTCAAAGGCATATTCCATGCACTTTCTCGCCGCTTCCGAGGCATAGCCCTTGCGCCAATGCTTTTTGTTGATATGATAGCCGATTTCCGGCAGCATTTGACCGTGGATGTTCTGCATGGTAATGCCGCAGTCGCCAATGAACTCGCCTGTTTCCTGCAGAATTACTGCCCACAGACCAAAACCGTACTGTTCATAATTCTTCAGCGTCCAGTCAATCCACCGCTGTACGCCGTCGGCGTCATAAGGAGCAGGATAATGCTTCATGGTTTCCGCATCGGACAAAATGGCATACCAGTCTTCAAAATCAACCTGTGCTATTTTGCGCAGAAGTAGTCTGTCCGTTTCAAACATCATATCCTGCTGAGCCGCCTGAAGCGCTTCTTTGGGAAAATAGTCTTCCGGTTCGACATACACAACCTTCTTTTCCATGATATCTTCCCTTCTGAGATAATGCTACATGCTCACTGCCACTGTGCCAGCATTTCCCGCATCCAGCCGTATACATCCATGTTGTACACCGTTTGCAGGTTTTGCGGCGTCAGCACCTGTGCAAGTTCACCCTGTGCAACACAGCTGCCATTATTCATCAGCACGGCATGCGTACCGTATTTTTTTGCCAGATTCAGATCGTGCACCACAGAAAGCACCGCACGGCCGGGCGTCTTCAGCCATTCGCTGATCAGCGAAAAAATGTGCTTCTGATACACCAGATCCAGATGGTTGGCAGGTTCGTCCAGAATCAGAATGGACGGATCCTGAGCAAACACCTGTGCCAGAAACATGCGCTGCATTTCCCCGCCCGAGAGCTTTAATGCATTGGCTTTTCTCAAACCGGTCAGCCCGGTCAGTTCCAATGCATATTCTACCTGCGCGTCGCCTTGTTCATCCTTTCCCGCAAGAAAACCGCGTGCATGCGCATATCGGCCAAGACTTACCACTTCTTCCACGCTGAATGCGTACCCCACATTGTTTTTCTGAGACAGCACGCCGATCTTCTGAGCCAGCTGTGTGGGTTTATACCGGCGTACATCCTTTCCTTCCAAAGTGATTACGCCGCCGTAAGGCACGCCCTGTGAAACCGCATGAATCAGGGAACTTTTTCCAGCTCCATTCGGGCCTGCCAGCATCAGCCACATTCCTTCACGCAGATGAAAAGAAAGGTCGTTTACTACCGTATGGTCACCATAGCGCACGGTAACATGTTCACCCTTCAGCATGCTTTTCACCCCGCCTTCCGTGTTCTGTAAAAAATAATGATAAACGCCACTGCCCCCACCAGCGATGTTACAACGCCAATGGAAAGTTCAACAGGACTGAGCAATGTACGTGCCGCCAGATCGGCCAGCATCAGAAAAACAGCGCCCGAAAACACGGAAGAAACCAGCAGCCGTTTATGATTCGGCCCCACTACCATCCGGGTCATATGGGGCATGACCAGTCCCACAAAACCAATGGTGCCGCTGACTGATACGCAAATGCCAATCAGCACCGAAACAGCAATGAGAATGGTCAGTTTCACTTTGATTACATTTACGCCAATATGACGGGCATTATCTTCCCCCACGGCAAAAGCATTCAGTTCCCGCGCATGGCCAAAGATGATGCCGCCGCATACAAGCAGCCCTGCAGCCAGCAGCAGAGAATGCCTGTAATGGGTTCCGGAAAGCGAACCCATGGTCCAGAACACAATGGATTTCACCTGTTCCTGCGCAAAGGTGATAATAAGGTTCATAGCACTGGATGTGAACATGGAAAAAATAACGCCAATCAGAATGATGGAATGGGTGGACATCGAGCGGTCCAGCACATAGGAAAGCGATAAAATCAGCAACAGAGAAAGGAAGGCAAACACAATGGCCATACCCACCGTCCCCGCATTCTCCATGCCCGGAAGTGCAACGCCGAAAGCCAGCGCAATCACAGCCCCCAGCGATGCGCCGGAGGACACACCCAAAGTCGTGCCGTCAGCCAGCGGATTGCGGAGCAATCCCTGCATGGCTGCGCCGCACAGAGAAAGACACGCACCCACCAGCGCCACATTCATCACACGGGGCAAGCGGACTTTGAGAATAATGTTTTTTGAAACACCCTGCGGCAATTCCAGCCCCCACAGCGTATTCCACATAACAGTCAGCGTATTCTTCAGCGGGATATTCACGCTGCCCACGCAGATGCACAGCAGCATCACAGCCGCCAAAATAAGTGCATACAGTGCATACATCCACCAGGAAAAATGATCCGTTTTCTTTTTCATATGATTATTCTACACCTTGTTTTTTGAAAGCGGGGAGCCATAAGAGGCTCCCCGAACAAAGCATGCTTATTCCGCCGCTTCAACAAATTCCGTATTATACAGGAATTCATACAGATCAATGGCACTTTGTGCAAGACGGGGGCCCGGACGGGTCATAGCATAGGAATCCGCATTGAAAACCAGCTTATTCTGCACAGCTTTCATATCTTCCCAGCCATCGCGGGAAAGCACTTCATCCGCAGCCGTTTCCCCCATCCCGGTCACCAGCACAATGTAGTCCGGATCCCGCTCGATCACCTGCTCCTGGCTGATAGGCTGCCAGTCGATGAGATCGGCAAAAGCATTTTCCATGCCGCACACATGCGCCAGTTCATGCATGAAGGTTTGTGCACCGGCAGTCCAGAGACCCCATTCCAGCGGCATTACTTCAAAGTAGATGGTCTTATCGCTTTTTTCGCACAGTTCGGAAATGGCAGTGAAAGTATTCTGCATGTCAGCAATTACTTGTTCGCCTGCATCCGTTTTTCCAACCAGCGCACTGATCATGCGGATCGCGGTATAAACGCCCTCAATATCCGTACTCTGGCTTACAACCACCTTGACGCCGTTGTCCTCCAGCTGCTGCACCTGCTCAGCACTCTGGTTCATGTCGCCCATGAGGATCACCTGAGGCTCAAGCGCCAGAATTTCTTCCACATTCAGATTGCCGCCGGTCGTCAGGGAAGGCAGCGCCAGAATGCTTTCCGGATAATCGCAATATTCGCCGCGTGCCACCAGTAAATCCTCGCAGCCAATGGCGCACAGAATTTCGCAGTCTGCCGGCGTCATGGCAATGATGCGTTTTGCCGGCTCATCCAGCACGATTTCGCGACCGTACATATCCGTCACGGAGACGGCGGCATCTTGTGCAATGGCAGCATTGCACATGCCGATGCACATCAGCAGAACCAGGAACAGGGAAACGATCTTTTTGGACATAACAGTCCCTCCTCAATATAGATCAAATGAATCAGCTGGAGAGGATGTTTTCGCAAATAAAAACAGTGCCCCTCCCTGAGGAACACCAATCAGGCAAGCCGCTTTTTCCGCAGCAGCAAAATTTTGCCGTACGCAAAAAGCTTCAGCCCAATAGCATGCCCACCCCCAGGGGAATGATTTTTTCACGGTGTAAACAAGTCTCCCGGCTTGGCTTCATTCTACTTGTGCACCTTCCCGCTTTCGCAGTGGTGTTTCAGGCAACTGCCCTTGCACGTTCGTCGGCTTCACGGTTACTGGGATAGCCCGGAATTTTCATCCGATTCCTATGGCGCTGTGCTGCGAAAAAAGCAGACTGCTTATCCGACAGTTTCAGCACCGCGCATCGCTGCGCAGATACACCGGCTATTCATTTGTCGTTATTGATTATAGCGCAGTTACTTACCATAGTCAATGTTTGTGCACAAAAGTCAGCTCGATTCAATCAAGGTTCTCTCATATAAAAGAAAGCAGCAGGATCATATTCGATCCTGCCGCTACTTAAACTTTACGCTCGATCCGTCAGCATTCCGTTACATGCACATAACAGGTTCGATGCCTGCGAATGTAAGCCACTGCACCGTAAGCCAGCGCGATATACACCGCAAATAGACCCATAACACCAAGCGGATACAGTACACGGCTGCCCGAAACCAGATTATACAGAATATCGTACGGCGTACCGTCGCCCCGCATCAGGAACATGTAGTTTGTATCCAGAACCATATTGACGCCGTAGGCTGCCACACAGAAGAAAAGCATAATCACGTAGGCGATCCACATATTGCGCTTCTTCATGCCTGCAATACCGGTCATCATAATATACAGCGCTGCGAAACCAGCTGCGGAATGGGTAATACCGGAAACCACATTATCCAGCGAGAGCACAGGATAGCAGGCATAATTATTGCCTGCGCAATAGGTTCCCAGCACGGCACCCAGCAAACCAAACATACAGACAAAATCGATTGCCGCTTCCTTTACCCTGCCCCGTGCAAAAGCAGCCAGCGGCAGCGTAATAAACTGAATACTGCACAGATACAGCGGCAGCGCATGCAGCCACGCCATCGGATCACCGCCCAGCGTGCACATCAGCGTGATCTTGATCAATTCCACCGAATCCATCACGATCGCTGCAATCATCAGCACGCGGTTATGGGCACGCATATCTTGACCCCGCGTACTTCTGGCAGCAAGCACCGCCATAGCGGTCATACACAGCATCAATGCAGATACAAACGTCAGGTGCTGCCAGGACATAAAGCCCTCTGCCTCACGCGTATATCCGCCAATTCCCAAAAATTCTTTCAACATTTTCTCCACAGCTTTCCATAATCTCCATTGGCTGTATCAAGCAGCCTTCAGCATGTTATATCAATAATCTACATTTGTCAACACATACCTTATTTTTGACACTTACACACCGCCGGAAGTATTCATTTGTACGACCGGCGCAAATCAAAAAGGTACGCAGCATCATATACTGCGTACCCAGGAAAAACCTTAGATCAATAGGTGCCGTCGTTGGCAGCTACCTTGCCGGCTTCCAGTGCCTTGGCAATCTTCACAATACGGGAGGTACCCAGACGGGAAGCGCCCAGTTCGATGAACTTTTCAGCATCTTCAATGCTGGAGATACCGCCGGCAGCCTTAATCTTCACATGGGGAGCCACATGCTTGGCGAACAGTTCCACATCGGCAAAGGTAGCGCCGGCAGTGGAGAAACCGGTGGAGGTCTTGATATAGTCGGCACCAGAATCGGAAACGCACTTGCACAGGGCAATCTTTTCTTCATCCGTCAGCAGACAGGTTTCAATGATGACCTTCAGCAGCTTGCCCTTGCAGGCTTTCTTAATAGCGGCAATTTCAGCAGTGATTTCTTCCCACTTGCCTTCCTTCGCCCAGCCGATATTGATGACCATATCCACTTCGTCCGCACCGTTGTCCACAGCATCACTGGTCATGAAGCACTTGGCGGCAGTGGTTGCATAGCCGTTGGGGAAACCAATTACCGTGCAGATCGCCAGCTTTTCGCCCACATACTCTTTTGCCTGCTTGACAAAAGAAGCGGGGATGCACACAGAAGCGGTGGCGTACTTCATGCCGTCGTCGCAAATCGCTTTGATATCCGCCCAGGTAGAGGCCTGACCCAGCAGAGTATGATCGCATTTTGCAAGAATTTCATTGATGTTCATGTTGTGCTCTCCTTGTCTGTATGTACTATGCTTAAAATGTGCGCTTTTCCAAATTATTCTACCATAGCGCATGGCTAATTTCAATTCTTTCCTTAAGAATATTTTATTCATATCCATATTGCGCCCTGCATTTATACGCATTTATGCGGCGATAAGTCGATGAAAGTTACTCCCCCTCTTGCTCCAGAGACTGTCAGGAATGTGCTTTATTCCCGGCTATCAATCGTAAATCCTTGCATTTGCCATGCATCTCAAACGCCGCTTGCAGTAATAGCCGAAAAAAGAGCCCTTCCTTTTCTGGAAACGCTCTTACGCAGGCAGTTGTTTGAACATTATAAAGCGCGGAATATATAATTGTGCCATTCAGTTCCATCATAATCAACTTCGCGTTCAAAAGCAAACAATGGTTCAGCCGCACAAATCAGATCATTCAATGTGTGTCCGATAAAGTTTCTGTCGTACTCTTCACCATCAATCATTTTCAAGCTTCTCTTGATCATTTTACCATGCCCTTCATAAACGGTAATAAAGGCCCGGCCATCAGGATTCAGAACGCGATGTATTTGTCGGAAAGCCTGCGGAAGCTGATTTTCTTCAATGTGTACAAGACCGGCAATTACAAAAACAGCATCTACTTTGCCAATGTAGGAATAGTCATTCAACAAATTGTCTTCATAAAAGATCATTTCAGGATTCTTTTCCCTGGCAATTGCAATGCTGTTGCTGCTGAAATCAATGCCAACAACGTCGTATCCGAGGGCATGCAAACGCATGGTTTCATACCCGCAGCCGCAGCATAAATCCAGAAAGCGGCTGCCTTGAGGATATTCTATGGCGAAATCAAACATCGAAGGAACATCGGAAGGATTGTTATAGCCTGTCTCGGCCCAATCCGCAGCGGTTTTATCATAAAAATCCATCGTATTCTTCATAGAAATCTCCTTTGCTGCAGAATAACACCAATCGTGAAGAATATACAAAAACAGTCGATTCCTTGCGAAATCGACTGTGTGGCAGGGGCACTAGGACTCGAACCCAGAACAAAGGTTTTGGAGACCACTCCTATCTCTCATACAAACCCTTATTCCATACCACATTCAGCCCTCCTAGCACATAATCTGACTGCCAATTGACAACCATTTTACCTGCCGGCGCCCACTGTAATCACGCTACCTGCTCTCTGTTCTCTTTGCATGGCATAAGTTACGAAGCTATTTTCCTTATCAAGTATACTACTATCGAAAGATTTAAGCAAGCGGTTTCCAACATACCAGTCATATCCTCATAATAAAGCAGCGACCCACGCTGCTTTTTTTGCGCTTATCCCCACGACTCCTGTTTTCTTCATGCGTCCATGCAAAAAATTTCATAATTGTATTGACATCCATATTTACATTATTGTATACTTTAATCGTCATTTAAAACTCCATAATGTATACTTTGCTTAACAAATCGAGTATTTCATCACATGTTTACAATAAGTTTTTGCAGATTCCATCAAAATACCAGGAGGGATAAAGATGTATCAGCTGAACAGCGTGAATTTCCGAACCATCCGTGAATACCTGGAAAACATTCCGGTCATTGATACCCATGATCATTTTGCTACATTTATGCCAGCTAATGATCCCCTGGACTTCATTATGGATACTTTCTATCTGGGCGACTTTTATACAGCTGGTGGAGAGAAAGTGACGGGTAAAGGTGATTTTGATTTTTTCCGTCCAATTCCGCATGATTTACCACTTCAGAAAAGATACGACATTTTCCAGAAATATTGGCATGATTCCTGTCACACCGCATATGCACGTGCTGTCCAGGAAGGAATCAGATTGTGTTATGGTGTGAAAGATATTGGTACATGGGATGGTTTCTCCCAGTTTGCCGATGCATTCTCACAACGCAACGCCGCCATATATGACAAGGTCATGAAAGACTGCCACATCAAGGCCCAGATTGCTGATCGCGGTGATCTGGATAATTACATGAACGCCTCCATTCCACATTCCTCTCTGAGCCGCTTTACTTTCCACATGTCTCAGTGGCGTAACATTCACACAAAAGAACATCTCATGAATGCTCAAAGCATCCTCGGCCGTACCATTACCTGTCTGGATGATTATCTGAAAGCCTTTGACCGCTATTTCGATATCTGCAGGGCATATGGCGTTGTTTGTTTGAAGGATTTGAATGCATATCGCAGGACACTGGATTTCACACATCCTACCAAAGCAGAGGCAGACAAAGCTTTCAACGAACTTGTTTTCCACCAGAGAACTGTTTACAGCGACGCAGATGTACGTCCTTTTGAAGACTATCTCTTCCACCACGCTCTCCGCAAAGCAGCAGAATACGACTTGCCCATTCAGCTTCATACCGGTCATATGGCATCCACGCGTAATGATGTACGCAAAGCTAATGCCATCAATCTGGTTCCCACTTTGGAAATGCATACCGATGTGCGTTTCTCTTTGCTCCATGCCAACTGGCCATATATGGATGAATACCTTTTCCTGGGTAAAAATTTTCCAAATGTTTATCTTGATTTGTGCTGGGCACAGGTTATTGATCCCATTTACACCATAGAATTGATGAAGCGTTGTGTAATGACCGTTCCCCACAGCAAAATCATGGCCTTTGGTGCAGATACTTCCCATCCCGAATGGCTGGCTGGATATTTGTCTCTGACAAAAGACAATGTAGCATACGCATTGGCACAATTGTGTGATACCGGCTGGCTCACCCTTTCTCAGGCAAAGGCAATTGCTTTGGATTGGTTCTACAATAATCCCAATCAGTTCTTCTCTCTGGGACTCGATCCTGTACAAGTATAAGGAGGAAACAGACACTCATGGCTCAGGAAAGCACTTTGCGCAAAACACGCAATTTCATCGGTAAAACGCTGATTGTTGTGATTCTTCTGGCAGGCGCAGTCATTTTTCTCTTTCCCTTCCTGTGGATGCTGTCCACCTCTTTGAAAACGCCACAGGAGATCATTGCAATACCTACGGTTTGGATTCCTAAAAAACTGCAATGGCAGAACTACAGCGTTGCACTGAGTTACTTTCCCTTCCTGCGATATCTCGCCAACACGCTCTATTTGGTTATGATGAACATGCTTGGCACTGTACTTTCGTCGGCGCTGGTTGGTTATGCGTTTGCCAGATTGCGGTGGCCAGGCAGAGAATTCTGGTTCAAAATCTTGCTTGCCACTATGATGCTGCCGGCCACGGTCACAATGGTACCCCAGTTCATCCTGTTCAAGAATTTCGGTTGGCTGGACAGTTATCTTCCCTTGATAGTTCCCGCTTTTGCAGGAAGTGCAACCAACATCTTCCTGCTCCGTCAGTTCTTCCGCACCATCCCCAACAGTCTGAGTGAATGCGCAAGATTGGATGGCTGCGGTGAACTTCGCATCTTCTGGAAAATTATTCTACCCCTTTGTAAGCCGGCGCTTGCTACAGTGGCAATTTTCACATTCATGTTTACATGGAACGATTTTATGGGGCCACTGCTCTACATCAATGATAAAATGCGTTATACCCTCAGTTACGGTCTTCGTACTTTTCAGATTCAGAGCGACAGCAAATGGCATCTTACAATGGCAGCCAGTGTAGTAGTAGCGCTTCCGTCCCTGGCGCTGTTCTTCAGTTTTCAGAGATATTTCATTGAAGGCATTACACTGACCGGATTGAAAGAGTGATCCTTTTATTTCCCCCAGAACCCTGCGCAGCGCTGCCAGACCGCTGCGAGAGGATATATCCTACTACATCATAATGGAGGTAACACAATGAACAGCATGAAGAAGCTCTGGAAACGTATCCTGTGCCTGGCTCTGTCCTGCATCCTTCTTCTGTCCGCTTGCCCCGCGCTTGCCGAAGAAGAAGTGATCGAGATCGACTTCTGGCACCACTATCCCTCCGGCACCGGCGCCGAGATCATGACTGAAGTCCTGGCCGACTTCATGGAAAAGTATCCCAACATCAAGGTGAATGAGCTGGGCCTCGGCCTGGGCGAACAGGGCGAAAAGCTGGTTCCTGCACTGGTTGCCGGCACTGCCCCTGATATCTTCGTGTACGACCTGGCTACCGTTCAGGAGCGCGCTATGAAGAATCAGACCATGTGTCTGGACGAGTACGTGAAAAATGCCGGCATGGACATGACCCGCTACTTCCCCGCAACCGTGGATATCTGCACCTATGACGGCAAGCTCTACGGCATGCCCTATATGACCGATACCCGCGTGCTCTTCTACAATAAGGATCATTTCCGCGCTGCCGGTCTGGATCCTGAAGTGGCTCCCAAGTCCTGGGAAGAAGTGCTGGAATATGTTGAAAAGCTGAACATCACCGACGAAAATGGTGAAGTGACTCAGGTCGGCTTCTCCACCATCTGGTGGGAAATCGCCCCCTGGACCATGGGCTGGACTTTCGGTGCAGATTACTGGGATGCCGAAAACAACCCCACTCTCAACACGCCTCAGATGGTGGAAGCCCTGAAGTATGTGATCAAGCTGACTGAAGCCGTAGGTGCCGATGCTTATCAGAAGCTTTTCGACGCCGCCATGGCCACCGGCATTTCTCCCTTCACCAACGGCACTGCTTCCATGTGCGTGCAGTTCAACGGTTTCTGCTCCACTCTGGCCACTTATGCCCCCGAACTGGATTACGGCGTTGCCCTGATTCCCACCAGCGATGGTGTGAACAACAAGGCCTCCTGGGGTGCCGGCTATTCTCTCGAATTCACCTTCAAGGATGAAAAGCGCGCTGAAGCTGCCTTCCTGCTTGGCCAGTACCTGACCAGCACCGAAGTCGCCACCAAGTTCCTGCTTGGCAACAGCGAATATGTTTGCAATATGGATGCCTATCAGGATCCTGCTGTGCAGGCTGATCCCGTATGGCAGGTGTTTGCTGAAAGCGGCGAATACACCCGTATCCATCACTTCTGCCCCGAACTGCCCACTTGGCCCAACTCCGTGCTGCTGCCCGAATGGCAGAATGCTCTGATGGGCGCTAAGACTCCTGAGCAGGCCATGGAAGATGCTCAGAAGAACATGCTGACGGAAATTGAAAATTACCGTCTGCTGAATGGTCTGTAATTTACTGACCGCATGTAAACCAAACCGGAGAGGCATTTTGCCTCTCCGGTCCCTCCGGGGACTGATACGACAAAAAGCAAGGAGAATGAACGATGATCCATGTGTCTGGCAAAAAAACGCATCGCATGAACAAAATGCGCCGTCAGGAGGCCTTGTACGGCTATCTGTTTGCATCCCCCTGGCTGATCGGTCTTGCAGTGTTCACGCTGTATCCCGTTCTTTCTTCTCTTTACTATTCTTTCACGAACTATAACTTTTCACAGAATTACAAATGGATTGGCTTGGCCAACTACAAAATCCTTTTTACTTCTGACTACCTGATTCCTATTTCTGCACAAAACACTCTGTTTTTTGCGCTGCTGAGCGTACCTCTTAATCTGGTCATTGGCATTGCAATTGCTGTCATGATGAACCAGAAAATCCGTGGCATCCGTATGCTGCGTACCGTCTATTATTTGCCTAACGTCGTATCAATCGTTGCCGTATCCATGCTTTGGTATTTTATCTTCCAAAGCAACGGCGTATTGAATGCTTTCCTGGGCGTGTTCGGTATTAAAGGTCCCAACTGGCTGATGGATCCCGCCTGGGCAAAACCTGCGCTTGTCATTATGAACTGCTGGAATGCTGGAAGCACCATGATTATCTATCTGGCTGGCCTGAAAGGAATACCGACTTCCTATTACGAAGCTGCCGACGTAGACGGTGCCGGCCCCATCAGAAAGTTCTTTTCCATTACGCTGCCTCTGCTGTCTCCCAGCATTCTGTATAATACCATTATTGGCATCATCGGTGCCCTGCAGACCTTCTCTACTGCACTTGTCATGACCGACGGTGGTCCCGTTCATTCTACAACCTTTTATGTACTGATGCTTTACCGCCGGGCTTTCCAGGATATGCGCATGGGTTATGCCTCTGCCATGGCTTGGGTATTGATGCTGGTTACCTTTGCGCTCACCCTGGTAGTCTTCCGTCTTGGCACTTCCAAAGTCCACTACGAAAGTTAATCCCTTATCTGCCAATCCCTTACCTGATCATAGCGGAGGAACTTCAAGTGACAGATAAAATGCTTTACTACATCGATGGTTATCACGGCGGTATACGCGGTCATATGCCACTTGGCTGCTGGCGCGATATTCTTGAGATGCTGAAAAAATGCCCCGAATGGAAGCTCTGTATTGATGTAGAACCTATTTCTTTTGATGAGTTGCAGCACCGCGATCCAGCTGCTTATGATGAACTGAACAAAATGATTCAGTCTGCAGACGGACGTCTTGAACTGGTATCCGGTAGCTACGGTCAGTGTTATGGATATCTGACAGACGGTGAAAGCAATATCCGCCATTTATTGATGGGCATTGATAAACTCCGCGAACATTTCCCTGATGCCGAATTAACAACATTCGCCGTACAGGAGCCCTGCTGGACCAGTTCTCTGCCTCAAATCCTTTTATCGCTCGGGTTCAAACGTGCCGCTCTCAAAAACCCTTCTACTGCCTGGGGCGGTTATTGTGAAGGGTTTGATGATGAGTTGTTTGTCTGGGAAGGGCCTGACGGCAGTCAGATTCCCACAGTTCCACGCTACGCATGTGAAAAATTGCAGAAAGCCTGGGAAACTGAAAGTGTAGATGCTACCCTTTCCTTTACAGAAAAATGTATAAATGCAGGTATCAGTCATCCTACCGGTATGATTTTTCAGGATCTGGGATGGCCTTCTTTGCCTCGTCTTGGCAAACTGACAGAAGCCGGAACAGTTTCTCTACCTCCTCATGTTCTTCACGTAACGTGGAAAGAATATTTTGAACATTATGCCAATACACCTGCAAAGGTTCGCAAGATTACGCAGGAAAGCTTTCTCTGTGCTCTCCCCTGGGGCGAACAGGTGCTGACTGCTATGGCCCGTCAAGTGCGTAAAGGCGAAGGCTTCATGCTGAAAGCCGAACGTATCCATGCCATGACTCAGTTCCTTCGATTGCCTGTTAAAGGAATAGAACGCATCCGGGAAGGCTGGCATCATGTACTGATGGCTCAACACCACGACGGCTGGATTTGTGCTCCTTTGGGGAAATACGAAGATAACTGGGCATTCAAAGGCGCTGCACAGGTCTATGCCGCAAACGGCCTTGTTGAGCCTGTAGTGACAAACAGTCTTATCTCTATTACTTCCCACTTTGCTGTACCAGTTGCCGACAGAATCGGCGAAGAAAGTGTTTTTGTTTTCAACCCTCTCACAAGAGAAGAAAGCCGTTTCATTGAAGTACCTGTAACATCATTTCCCGGAACGCAGACCATCCGTGTATTTGACGGAGATCAAGAACTCTCTACCCAGTACATACCGGAACGCACTTATTTTGACGGCAGTATGAATGCAGGTACACTATGTTTCCGTGCGTCACTTCCTGCATTTGGATTCAAAAACTTCCGTCTCCAATACACGGCTGAAAAGAATCTTGAAACCACTCCGGTATCTGTACGCATGGATCGAGAGTTTGTTTATCTGGAATCCGATCTGTACGCCATTACCCTGGATCTTCGTCTCGGCGGTGTCATTACACAGCTATATGATAAAACATTGAAAAAGGATATCATAGCAAACGATGAAAAGTATTTCAATGAATACACCGGCTATTTCATTAGAGAAGGACGCTTCTGTTCCAGCTGTGAGCATCCTGCACAGGCTGAAATCATTGCCAATGGCCCTGTAAAAGCCTGTATACGCATTCACGGACAGATCTCCAACGTTCCCTTCTCGCTTGACATTTCCCTTGCTCAAGGTGAAAAAGCCATACCCATGCATGTTGTTTTCCATTTTCCGGAGAAAACATACATTGGCGAGCCACACGAAATCATTCCATCTGATAATAAAGAAGAACGTCATCGGTCGTATCATGACAGCCGCTATAAGCTCTGTGCTCACTTTCCTACCGTTTTTTCGCAAAAACATCTTTTCAAAGACGCAGCCTACGACGTATGTGAAAGCAAACATGAAAACACCCATTTCAAGCGTTGGGATGAGATTAAACATAACATTTTGCTGAACTGGGTAGATGTGAACGATGGAGAGCGCGGTCTTTGCTTAATGTGTGATCATACCACTTCCTACTCACACGGTACAAATGATCCGCTTGCGTTGACGCTGGCATGGGGGTGGGACGGCGGTTATTGGTGGGGGCGCAGAGAACTCAAAGGCGATCATGATATCTGCTATACTCTGCTCCCGCATGCAGGCACTTGGCAGCAGGGCGATGTATGGCACGAATTCCAGAAGTTGCAGCACATACCTGCATCTCAGCGCGTTTCGAATCTGTGCACTCCCTGTCAGCATAGCCTTATTCATATAAGCGGCAAATGCGAAGGCAGCGCAGTGTATGCATCTTCTGAGAGTCAGATACTTCTTCGTTTGTTTGCCCCTGAAGCAGATGATGTACGTATAGATCTTCCTGATACGGTTACAGATTGTTGTTTGACCGAACTTGACGGACGTATCATTAAGACACTGTCCATTCAGCGAGATCAGGAGCAGCCTTATGTCAGAGTCTCTATGCCGGCATTTGCTATTCGAACGCTCCTGATTGAGCAATCAGAGGCTCAGAAGCTTCCAACTTGAAATAATTTCCATATTAGGGTTTGACGAAAACGTTCAAACCCTTTATAGTAGTGTTTGTATACTTTATCATTACCATTATGCGGACGAAAGGAGGCCCCTCTTTTGAGCAGTGCACCCAAATACATGCAAATTGTTCATCATATCAAAGACTGCATCGAAGGAGAAATCCTCAAGCCTCGGGATCAACTGCCTTCCGAAAGTGAACTGATGGCCGAATTTGGTGTCAGTTCTATTACCGTACGAAAAGCCATGGAAACCATGGTGCGCGAAGGCATTGTATATCGTGTCAAAGGAAAAGGCACCTATGTTTCTTCCGCAGATGAAAAACAATCTGAAGAACCATCCCGGCACATTCATCTGATTTTTGATATTGAAGCTCGTCTTGACACGAGTTTGAGCCGTATTGTTCAGGGAATTCAACGTTACTACAAAAACAAGAAGTGTCTGCTTGCATTGGAGAATTACGCTTTCTGCGATGAGTATCTCCGGTCTGGCAGACATAAAGAACAGGACAGCGGACTTATACTGTACATCAACTCCCCCAACGATCAGGAAAAAGCAGCACATCTGCGCAAACTGAGTCAAGCCGGCGTAAAATTCGTTTGCATTGACCGTTATCTGGGGCATTTCCCAATCAACTATGTTGGGTGTAACAATCATGATGCCGTATATGCAGCAGTTGAACACCTCACCCAACTCAAGCATCAGCGCATCGGCTTCCTGTATGAACAGCCCAGTATCAGTTCAGAAAAGGAACGCTATAAAGGATATGTGCACGCCATGCGTGATTTTGGTTTGAGTGGTCACATGCTACCCCCCCATACCATCAATGAACTGGACGCTTGCGTTGATAGCGTGCGAAAACATAAAGTAACAGCTATTGTATGCGCCAATGATTACACTGCCTCATGTCTGGTTGAAGCTCTGAAGAATAACGGATTTAGTGTACCTAAAGACGTATCTGTAGTAGGCTTTGATGACAGCGAAACTTATCGTTATCATCAGCCCACGCTGACTACTTTGCGTCAGGATTTCCATGCATTGGGTTATGAATCTGCCCGTGTTCTTGATAAACTTATGACCGGTGCTACTGAAGGTTATACACGAATCAACATTCCCGCCCAACTTATCACGCGTGAATCCACTCAGGAGAACCGCTTCAAAGAATAATTCTTTTTACGGACATTTGCTTCATTGAATAGCAGATGTCCATTATTTTTCAATATAAACAAGGATATTCCGTATGCTTGTTCTGGCAAAAACATGCCCGTGCGGCATTAGAGCACACCGAAAATAGCAAGCCACTATAGTTATGTACCCCGGTTTCAGATTTTTGTATTTCCTCTATCGCCGCACATGTAACCTTATCCTTCACGTACTGGCCATCAGAATGCCCGTGCGGCATCGGAGCACAACCATACTGGCAAGCTGTTATAGTTATATACCCCAGTTTCAGCACACCAAGGTGCATTCTTCTTTTTTCATAATGTGCTGCAAATAATCATTCTTCATTTTATCTTGTCATCAAAAAAGCCTCCCGAAACACTTTTTAAAAAATGTCAGCTGTGTTTTCAATGATAATCACACAAAAACTATTCTCCTCCAAATTCATCCCATAATTTCCCCAATGGGGAAATTGCATCTGCTTCTGCATCATATTCACGGCACAAAAATGCTATTGATTTGCATATACAAACCATTTCTGATATAATGAACATACACCAAATGGCTGCACAACTTCCTTTATCGGGAGGTTGTGTTTTATTTTTGGAAAACCGAAGGAGAAATTATGAGCCCAATACATTCCCCACCAAAAATCATCCACATTCAACGCCCCTATTTTTATTTATCCATGGCAGCTGATGCCTGCACGAATGTAAAACTATCAGGCGTACCAACAAAACTTTTTTTATATTATGCCAGTCAGGCAACAGGTTTTCGTCCATCCCTGCTGGAAATCAGCAAACACACAGGCATTCGTCCCAATAAAATCAGCGAGCACAGAAAGATTCTAGAGCAGCGCACACTGATCAGATATCTTAAAAATGATTCCAAGTCAAAAATCATTATCAATTGGAAACAAATCAGGCTCTTCGCCGCTTTATCAGAGCCGTTGCCCTTTCATCGCAATAATAAAGACCGCTGTCATTTTTCTCATCTGCACATTAGGGGTCTAGAAAAAACGATCGCTGATCTTGGGCAAAAATATCATCTGCTATATGCAGATGGAGAAGAAAGACCTTGTCTCAGCAAAGTTCATATAAGCTTCATTGAAACAGTAGAACAAATGACGGAAAGAGAATACCACATTTGGATGAAAGCATTTCCGGGATACACAATTGACAAATTAACCACCCAAGATTTCATGAACGAAGAGGAACTCAATTCATCTACCTTCCCAGAACTCTTCGATGGTATTAGTCCCGAAGAATTCAGGATCTGGGTTGCAAGCATTCCCAATGAGCTCCCTTTCTGAAAGACTTTATTACCTCAATAAGCATCAGGAAAAGCCCCGGGGTAGTTTACATCTTCTATCATTTCCGCCTTTTCATACGCCTGCATAGCAATTATTATTCCATCTCCCAAACCAAACCCGAAAGGAAATATATTTATGCAAAATAATAATGTCACTCTCATTTCCCCGCACCAGTTTTATGAAGAAATCAATCGCACTTTGAATACACCTATCGGCATTCACAAAGTATATGATCTGGTAAAACGCAAAGATTTTCCTTCCGTACGTATCGGGAGAAAATTCTATATCATACAGGAAGAAATAAAAAATTGGCTCGAAAAACAAACCGGGATGCGAAAGAACTGAGTTCTCCGCTCCCGGTTACTTTTATAGTGCCACTGCATTCGCATTGATTTGTGCAATTGTATTTCTGATACTTTCCCAGATACGTAAGTCTTCAGAAAACAATTCCACAACTGTTCCCTGATCAGTAAAAGGCGCATCCTGCATGACCGCCAAATCTTTCATCAAACCGTTATGGACAATGTATTCCACAATCTGATTGACAAAATAGATCTGTCTGCTGTCCAGGTTCACATCATTCAGATACTGTGCAAATGCTTCTTTCGCGGCATTCATGTCCAGACCTACAATTTCGCGTACAAACTCCCCTAATGGCTTCTGACCATACTCTGCTTCATATTCTTCTTTCGTACCAACCTGGCTCCACAAAATTCCTTCTAATGTGTTCACATCCGTTGTTGTCAAAGGTACATTCTTTTTCAGTTTAGCAATCACCAGATGATCCTGATGCTGACGGACGTAAAACTCAGCTTTTGCTTTGTAGTTCTTCAAATCATCATTTTCCAGTTCTGATTCGTTCCACTCTACAGAAAGCAGTACGTCATCAAAATGCGTGGTGTACGAAAGTTTTTCTCGTGGAATCAGCTTCATCAAATCTCGCAGCTGTTCACGAATGTGTTCAAATTCGTTAATACCGGCATTTTCCACATAGGCCGTGTGCAGCACATCATGTATCAGTTCCTTCTGAGCCATGATTTCAGGAAAATCGGCGGCAATCTTAGCCAGACCATTGACCTTGCGAATCAAATCATTTCTTGCCCGGGTATATTTTTTCCCAATCAAGTATGCTAATTCAATTCCATACATCAGTGCATCAAAGCGCATTGCCTGCGCATGGTCCCCATCAGGCTGGATCAAAGGTGCCAATTCCGAACCGATCAGCAACGTATCCTCGTATGTCAGTGCCTGATAATTTTTCTCCACCGAATACAGTTCCACAAACTTCAGATGCTGATGCACAGCAAAATTCTCTTTATTCAGTTCTCTGACTTTTTCAATCATATCCTGAATCAGATTCTTGCGGAATGGAATTAATTCTTCCGTCTGATAATCCATATCCTGCAATTTATATGCAAGCTTGGCTTTCAGGAAGAAAATGGCCCCTTGAAGCGGAATCGTGTTAGGCACTTGGAAGGGCTTGCCATTACGGAAAAAATCGAAATTCCCACAGAAATCGAAGATGTAGAATAATTTCTTATCCTCACCATCCAGCAGGCCTTCGCACAATCGTGTTCCGCGACCAATCATCTGCCAGAACTTGGCTTTGCTGCGAACTTTCTTAAAAAACACAAGGTTCAGCACTTCCGGCACGTCAATACCGGTGTCCAGCATATCCACAGAAATTGCAATCTGCGGGAGCTTATTCGCAACAGAAAACTCATCAATGGCGTTCTGTGCGTAGTTCAGGTAGTTGTCGATCACTTTGGCATAACCGTTCAGGTGCGGATATTCCCGATTAAAAATCTCAAATATCTTTTCCGCATGCTGATGATTCTTGGCGAAAATGATTGTCTTGCCCAGTTTCTCGCCGTATTCAATGCGCAATCCCTTTTCCATCAGGATATGCAGCACCTGGCGGATGGTATCCTCATTAAAAACCCAGTCATTGAGCGCAGAGGAGTTAATATGGTCAGGCAAATCATCATGTTCGTCGATGAAATAATCTTCGTATTCCTGCTTTTCTGCGTCAGTCAGTTCATCGTACGCGATGCCTTCCTGCAGGAACTTCAGCGTAGATTCCACTGACATATAATCAACCAGATAGCCGTCCTTGACAGCCTGGCTCAGTTCATACCCGTAGGTCGGTACGCCGCTTTCCAGTTCAAAGATTTCATAGGTATTTTTGTCAATTTCATCTTTTGGGGTAGCCGTCAGACCCACCAGCGGTGCATCGAAATAGGTAAAGATATCCTTGTATTTATTATAGATGGAGCGGTGTGCTTCATCGCAGATCACCAGATCAAAATGCCCACAGGTAAAAAGCTTTCCCTTTTCATCCTTGATGCTGTCAATGCAGTTCATCATGGTCTGATAAGTAGAAAACACACAATGCGCAGTGAAATTATCTTTTTCTTCGCACAGGTTGGTCACAGAAAGATCCGGCATCAGGTTCACAAAACTGCGCTTGGCCTGCGTAACCAGACTGTTGCGATCCGCAAGGAACAGGATATTCTTCACCCAGCCATGCTGCAGCAGCACATCACACAAGGCAATTACTGTACGCGTCTTACCACTGCCCGTCGCCATGACCAGCAACGCCTTGCGCCTGTTCTTTCTATCGAAGGCATCGCAAACAGCTTTGATAGCCCCTTCCTGATAATAACGCCCTGCAATACCAGAATTGACCGTTACATGTTTCAAACTGGTACGCATACGACGCAGGTTGAACAGTTTTTCCAAATCCCGCTTGGAATAGATACACGCAACTTTGCGCTCCGGATACTGCCCGTCCACAATACGGGTTTCAAAACCATTGGTCAAAAAGATGACCGGGCGGCGGTGATACTTTTGTTCCAGCAGATCAGCATACAATTGTGCCTGCTGACGCGCCTTGCTTACATCTACACATGTGCGTTTGGCTTCAATGACTGCCAGAGGACGCTGCATATCATCATACAGCACATAATCCGCATAGCCCACTTCACTCTTATTGGGCATGCCGGGCAATTCCACTTCATTGATCCAGTCTTTACCTTCCACCCAACCGGCGTCCAGCAGCATGGAATCGATATAGATTTTGCGTGTCTTGTATTCGCTCAGTTCGAGGGGCTTGGGCACATAGGTCTGCTGCTGGGCTTCGCGGCGGGCGGTCAGTTCATCCCGCAGAGAGGCATTTTCCTGCATCAGCTGCTGCAGTTTCTTTTCCGTGTCAGGATCAGGCAATACCACATACGCAGCAGGCGCTTCTGCGGCCTCCAGCAAAGCAGCATCAAAATGATGCTCTGCGTAGTTTTCGCCGTAGCAATAGGCCACAAAATCCAGAAACACAAACAGGTTTTCCAGACACAGGGCCGCCCGTTCTTTGTTAATCTGTCCATGGTCATGGGCGGCACGGTTGCCCAGCTTGCGCACTACGTCCATCCTGCGCCACACATCGATGCCCACGATGTTCCGGAAATCTTCTCCGTCCATCAATCCCTTCAAACCGTCATCGTAGGGCATTTCAAGCCCGCCGTCCACGGAATACATCCATTTGACGGCAAACTCCATCGCCCGTCTGCAATTCAGCACACAGGCCGCCGCATCGATGCGGTATATCTTCTCCGCCGACACCGCCGCATCCGCAAAGGACGCAAACCGCGCATCGGACTGAAGAAAGGTAAAGTTAGACATCATTTCTTCTCCCACCTTAATTCCGGATATTCAGTGAACATTACATTTTTACTTTCGCGTAACTCGTCAAATCCAGTTTTGCCGTATATGTTTACCAGATTAGTAATGTAATTACTTACGGCATCCTCATCATGATAGAAAACTTCAACCCGAGTTGCCATATCGAATACAGCAGTAATGATATCTTTGTCTGTTACATCAAGGGAGTGTCCCAAAACACGTACAATAACCTCATTCACCGCTCGATTTTGAGGTAACAAACGCCTTTTCCACGATATATAGGCAGTATCAGTTCGATAAAAGACTCTTTGATAATACTTCTTAAAGCGAAGAAATGTAGTATCAAGACTTCCTGCTTCATCATACTCATTTGGGTCGACACCAAGTACAATCTTTTGTCCTACACTTCCGTGTATATGCATCACATTATCAGCGAAATTTCTTCTTAAATGAAGTTTTTCATATGTATGCGTATAGTTGAAGGTAACAACGTTAGTCGCACCATCTAAAACAGAACTCACAGGATATATCCCATCCGCAAGTATCTTATTAAGCGGTTGCTCAACAAAGCATTCTAAATACGTTTCAAGCATCTTTGCCAATTCTAGCAATGAAGCATGCATTGTTTCTTCAACACGCTTCAAATCTAAACTTTTTGCTTTTCTTTTAGGAATCCTGCTAGAAAAATAACGTTCATCGACACTTACCAGACTACGCTGAACTACAAAGATACCAAAAGCCTCTAAGACCTGCAATACTTCCGGAGAAAACGCGCGCGAATCATATGCAAGTGCATTCAATAAAACCTCTGGCAAATCATCAAATGCACGTATGGCTTGTGCAATCTCTTTTTCAAAATCAATCCAACCGGATTCGCCGCCATTCATTTCTGATAAATACCTAAACCAACAGTTGTGACGTGCAGCAAGTATCAATTCAGCTATCTGCTCGTGTGATAATTCAGTCATATCATAATGCTCTTTATGCAGATGATAGCTTCTTGCAATCCCGTGGTCTGTCGCACAAAGTTTTTCATTTCCTAGAACATCGCCAACAGTTTTCATCGTGTCTTCAAATGAATCCACAAGAAAACTAATAACATTAAGGAAGTTCTTGTAACTGGTTGGAAACCCATGATACAAATCGTAGCCATTGCCAATCAAGAATACATACATTTTGTACCTCCAGCACCCTTCTTTTCCTCTGTTCAATGCCCGGAATCTTTTTGCTCCATATTTCTACACAGGTCCATCAAGGCATTTGTTCCAAAAAACTCATAAGCAAGCCGCTCACGCTCCGCAGGGGTGAGATTCCTCAGCGCATCCATAAACTCTCTGAGTTTCAGATATGCCTTCTGATAGTTGTCCTGCGGTTCGATGCTTGGTTTTATATCATATCCTTTCATGTCTTCCACCTTCATCCAAAGTATTTCTGCATCAGTGATTTTTTCAGCGTTTCCAGTTTTTCAAGGCTCTGCTGGATTGCCAGTTTTGATTTGTCGGTCTGTTCGACGAAAGCTGCAAACCGCTGTTGCTTGTCCACCTCAAACACAGGAATCTCCAACTCGGAAAACTGTGTTTTGTTTATTATCGGAACAACGGGAGCATTGGCAATATTTTGCAAAGTACTTTTGAAAAAAGTCAGGCAATGTGCAAGATATACCGAATTGATTCCGTCATTGGGCATAATAAAATTAATTTGCTGATTGCAACAACTTTCCCTTGCGGTTATGCCAATTTTACCGATTGTACCAATACATGTCACAAGAACTACTTGTGGAGGAATAATGCGAGCAACAGGTCTGGCTTTTTCCGAAACATACGCCTCAACTCCATCAATGTATGTTACTCCACTTTCATTCATATCACTTGGTTTGATAAAAGGAATATCATTGCTTTTATAGTATGAGGGTTCCTTCATTGATGGAGTATTTCCTGTAAATACCCTTCCTATCTCAGACAATTTCCTCTTGTTTTTGCTTGCTACAGGGTCGCCAAACAGTTCGATAAATCGGGATTTGATCAGCTCGTCCAGTTTTGCCAGTTGTTGCTTACGGAGGGAAATGAGTGTTGCTATTTTCTTTAGGTTTGCAACAATAACTTTTTGTTCTTCAATGGACGGCAGTGGAATTTGCATGCTGAAAAAATCTGTTTGTGACATGCGGCCGCGCCTGTTTACCGTGCCAATCAATTTTGTTTTGAAGTAATCAATTGCCTTAGGCGAACGCAGATACATGACTAAGTATTCAGGCCAAGCAATGTTTGTATTGATGTCCCATACCTTATAAGCAGGGCTAACGATGCCTTCGTCTACAAGGTTTTGTACGTCAAAATTGCCTTCGTCAATATGGATACCTTGTACCAGTTTACCACGGGGAATAACGAGGTAATCAGATGTATCAACAGATGCAATTCTCTTTTTGAACTTCTCAGACTGTAAAACCAAGCCATCCTGCATCGTAATCGAAAGTACAGGATATTGGTTCTGTCTGCAGCGGGTAACGTGTGCCTGCGAAATACATTCCCCCAACCTTGCCATCACACCATCCCCTCCAGTTCCTTCAGTCCCTGCTGGATCTGGGCTTCCAGTGCGTTCAATTCGGCCAGAATCTGCGCTGTGGGGGCGTATTCCACGGGCTTGTATTCCGTTTTTTTGTATTTGTTGATGGACAGGTCATAGTCGTTCTGCACGATCTCGTCCTTGGGCACAAAGAAGCTCTTGTCCGTGCGGGCACGGTCATGCTCCGCTTCACGGTTGTGGAAACGGGCAATGATATCCGGGATATCGTTTTCCTTCACTTCGGTGCGCTTATCGTCCAGGGAGAAGCCGTCCGCCTTCATATCGTAGAACCACACATTGTCCGTGCCGCCATGACCCGTCTTGGTGAAGATCAGGATACCGGTGGACACGCCTGCGTAGGGCTTGAACACGCCGCTGGGCATGGAAATAACAGCCTCCAGCCGGTTTTCCTCAATAATCGTTTTACGGATGGCCTTGTGCGCCGTGGAGGAGCCAAACAGCACGCCGTCCGGCACGATGCAGGCACAGCGGCCGCCCACGCGCAGCATGCGCAGGAACAGGGCCAGGAAGAGCAGTTCGGTCTTCTTGGTCTTGCACACTTTCAAAAGATCCGTGGACACAATGTCCGCATCCAGACTGCCCTTAAACGGCGGGTTTGCCAAAATGAGGGAATATTGATCCTTGTCCGGGTTCTGGTCGCTGAGGCTGTCACGGTATTCAATGGTGGGGTTGTCCACGCCGTGGGTCATCATGTTCATGGCACCGATGCGCAGCATGGTACGATCCATATCAAAGCCGTGGAACATTTCGTTCATGTAATGATCCTTGCGCTGGCGGTTGTAGAAAATATCCTGTTTATGGTTTTCCTTCAGGTATTCACCGGCAGACACCAGAAAGCCGGATGTGCCGCAGGCGGGATCGCAGATCACATCATCAGGACGGGGCTGCATCAGATCCACCATCATGCGGATGATGTGGCGGGGCGTGCGGAACTGACCATTTACACCGGACTGAGCCAGTTTGGACAGCAGGTATTCATACACATCGCCGCGTACATCGCTATGCTGCTGCTCGCTCATCATGCGATACAGTTCGTCCATTGCGGACACAACTTTGTCCAGCATCAAAGGCGTGGGCAGCTTAAAAATGGCATCATCCATATATTTGGAATATGCGCTGTTTTTGTCGCCATGCAGGTTCTTGATAAAAGGGAACACCCACTCCTGCATAACAGTGTACATCTTCCCCGCAGGAAAATCGCGGAACACAGACCATTTCAGCTGACTGCCGTCAATGGAACGTTCTCCTACCAGCACATCACCTTCAAAAATACTTCTGTGCGGCAGGCCCAACATAGCAGCTTCTTTTGCACGCATATTATCCGTATCGTCCAAATCCCGAATGAACATCAAATAAGTCATCTGTTCGATGACCTCCAGCGGGTTCGTCAGACCGCCTGTCCAAAAAATATTCCAAATGCTGTCGATCCTGTTTTTCAGTTCTCCGGTGATCATATGTACACGCTCCTACTCGGGCGAATTTATTTCTATCCAATATACATTATACGCCTTTTTACGCCATCAAGCAACGCGTATAACCATTACATGTGCAGAAAACACACAGCAAATGCACAAACATGCTTTTTACCGCCCGTATTTTTCCTGACGTCCTTTTCTTATCGACAGCACAGATTAACCCTAAAGATACGCAAAACCGCTATTAACCGAAATACAGATGGCAAAATACAAAAAGAGGGGCTTACGCCCCTCTTTCATGATACTAACCGATATCTACGTTTTCCTATTTTCTTTCGCACTGGCTCTTCCAGCGTTTGCATAGCTTCTGCTTTGACACGATCTATCACATGAATATAGATGCGGCAAGTAATGTCCGTTGAACTATGGCCAAGCAGTTCCGAAACCACGCGTGCGTTTTGGTTCTTTTCAAAGATGCGCGTGGCAAAGGTATGGCTAAGCTCGTGGAAGCGGAAAGCAAACAGAAAAGGAGGGAATGTCAGATAAAGTGCCGTACTAAGGCTGTGAATCAATCAGTCTTAGTACGGCAGGAGGCCCAAGGTATGGCGCGCAAAAGTAGAAAACATGTAGCAGCAGAGATCAAGCATTATCCGCTACACGTTCTGGAAACGGTCGGCTATGTGCGGCTCTCTGTTAAAGATGATATGGACAACCGTATCGAAAACCAGAAGCGTGTTATTCTTGCGTGGAGCGATGAAAACGAAACGCCCGTTGCGCATTTTTATGTTGATGATGGATACAGCGGCCGCCATTTTAATCGCCCTGCATTTCAAGAAATGCTTCGGCATATTGAAGATGGCCATATTGGCTGCATCGTCGTCAAAGATTTTTCCCGTTTAGGGCGTGTGCATATCATGGTCGGATACTATCTGGAGCGATATTTCCCTTCAAAGAAAATTCGGTTTGTATCTGTTTCTGATCAGTTTGAAACAACAGATGGCATGAGAGACGTAAATCTCCCTGATGGAACGCAGATCCGAATCCCTATCACGAACCTGATTAACGAACAAATTCCACTTGATACAAAAAAGAAAGTTGAGGTTGCTTTAGATATGAAAGCACAGCAGGGAATGTTCATTGGTCCCAAAGTCCCCTTTGGTTACAAAAAGGCAGATTTTGATCACAATCGTTTGGTTCCGGATCAGGAGGCGGCTGCTATTGTTAAGAAGATATTCGCTCTGGCTGCTGAGAGCATGGGAGTTACGGGAATTGTTCGGCATCTGAATCAGCATAATATCCCAACGCCCATCCAGTATGCGCGCAGTAAAGGACTGGAAGGAAACTATGATGATGGCAACGGTGTATGGAATTCGCGCTCTGTGAAATACATTCTGACGAACAGAGTGTACACAGGGATGTTGGTACAAGGGAAAGAAAGACGAGCGGTGTCTGGCACGCATGAACCACTTGTCAGCACGGTAACTTTTAACGCCATTCGGAAGAGCTTTCAAACACAGCGCTTTCATATTGCACCTGATGCACAGCCTTCAGAAAACATTCTGAAAGGGAAAGTGATCTGTGCCTGCTGCGGCAGCAAGATGCAGAGAAAGCGTGGCACAGGACATGCTGACTGGCACTTCTTCACCTGCATAACCAAGAATCGGATCGGGGCAGATCATTGCACAGGAATGTATGCCCGAGAAGAAGACATCATTGCCGCAATCTATCATACATTGGATACTCAGGTGAAGGAGCTGTTCATTGCCACGCCGCAGTATAAAGCAAAAATACAGGCAATGGAGGAAGAACTCGTTCAGGCAACAGCGACCTTTGATGATGCCTTTGAAAAGTCGATGCGACTGTTCGAAAAGTTCGCTACAAATGAATGCACGCGGGATGAGTTTCAGGAGGCGAGAAAAGTATCGCACGATGCTCGCGAAGCTGTAACGCACTTGACGGCTGAGAAGGAAGCGTATACTGCTCGATATGAGCAGTTTCGGAAGATGCTTGCAGTCAGTCGGCGGGAACTACCGTTGAGCAGCATTGTTGCCGATATTGAGCGTGTTACAGTGGCGGATGGAAAGAGAATTACGGTGAAATGGGCGTAACGCTATAGAAATACTCTGCCGAGAGTAAAACTGTTGATTCTTCGGAAAATCCCAGTATAATAGACACAACTTGATTTAACACGGAGGACGTTATGAGCAATCTGCCTGCAAATACAGAGCATCTGAAGCAATACGAGCAGCGCATGATCCGCACCCACTGGGATGAAGCGGAAGAGAAGTGGTACTTCGCTATCGTTGACGTGCTTGCAGTATTGACGGATAGCGTTGATCCCCAGAACTATTGGCGCGTGTTGAAAAAGCGTCTGCGTGACGAGGGCAATGAAACCATTACAAATTGTAATGGTTTGAAAATGCTTGCTGCAGACGGCAAAATGCGCAAGACTGATGTAGCGGATGTGGAACAGCTGCTGCGGTTGGTGCAGTCCATCCCGTCTCCCAAGGCAGAGCCGTTCAAGCTGTGGTTAGCGCAGGTAGGCAGCGAACGCATTTGGGAAACGATCGATCCCGAACTGAGCATTGACCGCGCGCTGGAAACTTATGTCCGTAAAGGATATTCCCGCGAGTGGATCAATCAGCGTTTGCAAGCTATTCAGGTCCGCAAGGAGCTGACAGCCGAATGGCAGAACCATGGTGTACAGAAGGGCCTGGAATACGCCATCCTCACTGATGAGATCACCAGGGCGTAGTCAGGCTTATCCACCCGCGAATACAAACGGCTCAAGGGCTTGAAGAAGGAAAATCTCCGGGACAACATGAGCACCACGGAGATCGTACTGAATATGCTGGCGGAGACATCCACCACGGATATTTCCCGCGAAGAATAACCACAGACCTTCTCTGAAAACAGGGCAGTCGCGCAGAAAGGCGGCGAAGTCGCGGGTATTGCGCGTCGTGCGTTGGAAGAACGCACCGGCCGCCCTGTCATAACGAGCAAGAATGCGATGGATTTTCATCAGCTGCTGACGGAGATTATTGCGGATACTGCTGCGCTTCCCTCTGATTCTGAAAAGAAGTAAATGACTATGGGAAAGTTGGTCTGTCTCTTCATCGCTTAAAAACGGAAAATGACATCGGCCATTTCTACGGAAATATACATGCATGAATCCCACTCCATCAAATCTGTTGGTGGCGTGGGATTTCTCTGTATGTGAAGTTGTTTTCTATTGTGTGCTTAACATACGGTGCTTTTCTTGAACGAGTAGGATCG
>JAFYLS010000008.1 GCA_017550035.1 Clostridia bacterium | reverse complement strand
GCAGCCTCTTTTTGTTTGCTTTCGTTATTTCTGATACTTCTTTTCGATGTATTCGGTTTCCCAGGGGCAATCGATTTCATCGAAGATTTCCTTCTGGGGAGCGGCCCAGCGTACGGCGTTGCGCAGAATCTGGCCCACGATTTCGTTCTTGAAGGTGGGGTTGGTTTCATGACCGGGCTGGAAGTAGAACACCTTGCCGTGACCGCGGGAGAAGGTGCAGCCGGTGCGGAATACGTTGCCGGTGGAGAACCAGCCGGTGAATACCACGCTGTCGGGCTTGGGAATGTCAAAGAATTCGCCGTACATTTCTTCCTTTTCCAGGGTGAATACGGCGGGAATGCCCTTGGCGATGGGATGGGTGGGATCGGTGCACCACACGTGTTCGCGGGTATCGTCCAGCCAGCGCAGAGAGCAGCTGGTGCCCATCAGACGGGTGAAAGGACGGGACAGATGAGCAGAGTGCAGACCGATAAAGCCCATGCCGCGATGCACGCGGTCGGCAACCTTGTCAGCGATTTCCCAGGGCAGCTGTTCATGAGCCACATGTCCCCACCAGATGAGCACATCGGTGTTGTTCAGCAATTCGTCAGGCATGCCGTGTTCGGGGGCGTCCAGGGTGGTGGTGGTGATCACCAGTTCGTCATCGGATTTGAGCAAATCACGGATGGCACCGTGCAGACCTTCGGGATACAGCGCTTTTACGCGGTCATCCTCGCGGTCATGGACGTTTTCATTCCAGATGGTTACGCGAATCATGGGAAATAACCTCCTGATGATTGAATATCTTCATGATACACATATTATACCACTGCTTTCACCAAAATGGAATAAGCTGTGCGAAAAATGAAGCATGCGGGCAAAAACTGTTGATTGCATTGCGTCTGTGCATCTGCTATACTGCCATTAGCATACCAAGGAGGCAAAGGGATGGCTGAAGATACGTGCATGAAGTGCGGACGGAAAGTGACGCGGGATGAAAAGGGATTGAGCAAAAAATTCATTAACCGCGCTACGCAAAAGTATTTCTGCATGACTTGTCTGGCTGAGCATCTGAGTGTTTCCGAAAGTCTGCTGAAGGCAAAAATCAAGCAATTCAAAGACATGGGATGTACCCTGTTCAAATAAGGAGGATACGTTTATGGTCGTCAACAAACCCCCGATGGGCTGGAATTCCTGGAATACCTTTGGTGAGGACATCAACGAACAGCTGATCATGGAAACCGCCGATAAGATGGTGGAAGACGGCTATCTGGCCGCCGGTTACGAATACCTGGTTATCGATGACTGCTGGTCTCTGCGTCAGCGCGGCGAAGACGGCCGCATCGTGCCCGACCCCGTGAAGTTCCCCCACGGCATGAAGTATGTGGCGGACTATGTGCACAGCAAGGGCCTCAAGTTCGGCATGTACTCCTGCGCCGGTGTGATGACCTGCGCCGATTATCCCGGCAGCTATGACCATGAATTTGTGGACGCCCAGACCTTTGCCGAATGGGGCGTTGACTATCTGAAGTACGATTTTTGCAATTTCCCCACTGTGGCCAACGGCGAACACCGCTACCGTGTGATGAGCATGGCCCTCAAGGCCACCGGCCGCGACATTCTCTTTGCTGCCTGCAACTGGGGTTCTGACAACTGCCACCACTGGATGCGTTCTGCCGGCGCCCACATCTACCGCAGCACCGGCGACATCTTTGACAAGTTCGAATCCACCATGTGGATCGCCCAGGATCAGGCCAAGAAGCTCTATGCCAGCGCACCCAACTGTTTCAACGACATGGACATGCTGACTATCGGCATGTACGGCAAGGGCAATGTGGGCATGATCGACCCCGAAGATCCCACCAAGGGCCTGCCCACCGATGAAGAATACCGCACCCAGTTTGCACTGTGGTGTGCTTTCGGCAGCCCCCTGATGATCGGCGGCGACATTCGCAACATGAACGACTACTGCAAGAATTTGCTGCAGAACAAGAACCTGATCGAAATCAACCAGGATCCTGCCTGCAATGCCCCCATCGTCATTACGAGCAGCACTGATTCCATTGCCTTTGCCCGCCATATGAGCGACAATACCGTGGTGCTGGGGCTGGTCAATGGTACGGCGGAACCTGCCCGCATGTACATCTTCTTCGACGAAATCGGCCTGCCCTCCGATGCGCCCTATGCGCTGGAATGCTTGGACGCCTTCACCGGCGAAAGCCTGGGCCGTATGGAAGATTACCTGCTCCAGCAGGTGGAACCCCACGGCTGCCATCTGATCCGCGCTAAAATCGTGAAGAAATAAGCGATTGGCAGAAAAAAGATACTTTGTAAAACCATTTCAGCTCCAGTGGTGTGATGCTGCCGGGGCTGTTTTTGTATTCGGCTCTGTCATGTGAAAAAATGAAGCATAACGACAAATGACGTAAATTTGAGCAGGAGGCGCTCTATGCAATTTTTGGATACAGATTTTTTGGAAAGTGAAGAAATTAAATTAGTGGTAGCCAGACTGGCAGAGGAAAATCCCCAGCGCAATTGGGTTCCTGCATATCATTTTCATATTTGCGATTTGCAGGGCAAAGTTATGGGCGCATGTGATCTGAGAATTGGATATACTGAAGGGCTTTATTATGGGGGGCATATCGGGTACAGTGTCAACGAAGAATACAGAGGACATCATTATGCTGCAAAGGCCTGCAAACTGCTATTTTCCTTGGCTCAAAAGCATGAGATGAGCTTTGTGTATATTACATGCAACCCGGAAAACTGGGCATCCAGAAAAACTTGTGAATACCTTCAGGGGGAATTGTTGGGTATTGTGGAGTTGCCTGAGGATAATGATATGCGCCTCAATGAAGGTGAAAGTCGTAAGTGTATTTTCAAATTCAATCTGTAAATTTTGATTTGCGAAAGTGATGGACGATTTGCGCTGAAGATGCTTTGGAATATGATACAAAAATCCGACCCATAGTGACTGTGGGTCGGATTTGTATTATCTATGTGCTTCAGTTTAAAGGGATTACTTTGCTGACAAAATATTTGCACCATGCCAGCACTTCCCGGGCATGGTTTTTCAGCCACCATTCCGGAGTGATGGGGCTGCCGATGCCGTCGGCAGAAAGTCCAAGATCTTTTGCAATCTGCAGTGCGCGGGGAAGGTGATAATCGCTGGTGACGACCACAACGCGGGATGCATGCCTTGGCAGCAGTTCTTTTGCGTTGCGGATATTCTGGCAGGTATTGAAAGATTCACATTCGCTGACAACTGCATTTTCGGGCACGCCGTGTTCGATGAGCCAGGCGCGCATGACTTCTCCCTCGGGAGCAGGTTCGTTTGTGCCCTGTGCGCCGCATACCACCATCAGTGCGGGGGAACGCTGATATTGTTCCAGTGCTTTTTCCAGGCGAAGGCGCAGTTGATTGCTGGGTTCGCCATCTGCTTTGACCTGTGCACCCAGAATGATGATGGCATCGTATTCTCCCTGCGGGGCGGGTATTCGCTTTTCTGCGATGGTCAGCGCAAGCAGCATGGCAAGATAACAAAATATACCGGCGGTTATAAGGATCATCAGCATACGGGCGCCCTTTCTGATGGGGGATCGGGTAGGGGGAGTTGAAAGCATTCGCAGCTCCTTTATTTTTTCTTGAGTTTGGTTTGCGGCGGCATATGATTGCGCCCTGTTGCCACCAGCGGAACGGTATTGCTGCTGTCATCCCAGCTTAAATACCCCATGTTCTTCAGGCTGTGGGCCATGCTGTCGGCTACCAGGATATGGTCATACAGCTGAATATCCAGCGTGGAAAGCAGATTGGCCACGATTTCCGTGGTATTCACATCCTGCTGCGAGGGCATGCTTCCGCCGCCGGGATGATTGTGCACCAGCACTGCGGCAGTTGCATTTCGCCGCAGAAGCGCTTCCATGATGGTGCGAGGATATACATTGACCTGGTTGGGGGTGCCTTCGGCAATCATGTCAATGCCCAGCAGTTCAAACTGGGAATTGAGGGAGAGTACATAGAAGCGTTCGTTGGTGATGCCGTGATAGAGCGAAATGCACAGTTCGTTCAATGCCTGATAGTTATAAAGCAACCGCTTGGCTGTCAATTTGCTCTGCTCATAGCGGCGCATCAGGGGCAGCAGCATGGAAAGCAGCGTGGCGGTGTTTTCGCCTACGCCCTTTACCTGCATCAGTTCATGAATGTCTGCTTCCAGTACCGCGTGGAGCGAACCGAAATGGTCCAGCAGTCTGTGGGCCAGCGGATTGGTGTCCTGCCTTGGCAAAGCATATGTCAGTACAAGTTCCAGAATTTCATGGGGATGAAAACTTTCAAAACGGTCTTTTGCAAATCGTTCGCGGATTCGCTTGCGGTGTCCGTCATGCTCCATTCTCGATCCCTCCCTGCGATTTTTTTCAAACTTCATATTTCTATAAATTGTAACATTTTGTGCAGTTAAAATCAACCGGATAGCGGATAAAATACCATTCATTTCTGTTGCAGAAGAAAGATGGAAAGAGAATGGAAAAAGTGAAACCAAATGTCACAAAAACTGGGAGTGTTGGGTATATAAAACTGAGAAGAAATTGTAAAAAAATCTTCAAAAGGTATTTCAACAGGATGGAACATGATGTATAATAAAAACAGTACATGAAGAAAAGAGGTGGGGCAGAATGGAAACCGTTGGACGGGAAATCAGCAAGCTGTTTTGGAATATCTTGAACCGGCCCACTGTGATTGATTTGATTGATATTGCAATCATCTCTTTTTTGCTGTACCAGTTGGTGCTACTGACCCGCCGAACCCGCGCTATGCAGGTGCTCAAGGGCATCGCTATTGTGATTGTTGTCAGTTATCTGAGCGATATTATCGGCTTCAAGGGCGTTTCCTGGCTGGCCAGCACGCTGCTGAATAACGGCGCCATTGCACTGCTTATTCTGTTCCAGCCCGAACTGCGCCGTGCGTTGGAGCAAATTGGCCGCGGTACCAAGTTTGAAAGCCACCGCACCACCAAAGATGAAGGCGAGCGCGTAGTGGAAGAAATGACGCAGTGTCTCCTGCGCCTTTCCAAGCGTAAGGTGGGCGCGCTGATTGTTATTGAAGGCAATACGGGCCTTCAGGACGTGATGGACACCGGCACGCTGGTGGATGCATCCATCACCGGCGCACTGCTTGAAAACATCTTTGAGCCCAATACGCCTTTGCATGATGGTGCCGTGATTCTCCGCGGCACCCGTGTGGCTACTGCCGGCTGCGTATTGACGCTCAGTGATAACAACAATATCAGCGCCACGCTGGGCACCCGCCACCGTGCAGGTCTTGGCGTGAGCGAAACCACGGATGCCACCGTGCTCATCGTATCTGAAGAAACGGGTATTATTTCCATGGCCCGCGGCGGTAAACTGACCCGCCATCTGGATGCGGACAGTCTGCGCAGAATTCTGGGCGATATTTACCATGAAGAGCACCATAAGCTGCAGGCAATGGTGCAGTCTGCATGGCAGCAGCTGCGTACCCGGAAGGGAGGCAAAAAGCATGATGAAGAATGAACCTTCCGCCAAAGGCACTGTGTGGATTACCCTTAAAGAAATGCTGCTGCACATGAGCAAGGTGATCATTCATAACTGGCCTATGAAACTGGCCTGTGTTGTGATGGCCGTTCTTCTGTGGGGTACGCTGATTTCCCGGGATGAAACGCTGACCCGCACCAAGGTTTTTGAAGATGTGACGATCAATGTTTCCAATCAGGCCACCATGCAGCGCAATGGTTTTATCGTGGTTGGCGGTCTGGAAAAAATCAGCAATGTGCGTGTAACGGCTGAAGTGCCGCAAAATAACTATGACGCTGCAACTGCCGGGAACTACAGCATTCGCGTGGACCTTTCTTCCATCGATGAAGCGGGAGAAGTAACGCTGCCCGTTTCTCATACAAGGAATGCAATCTATGGTGCTGTGACGGATTTGTCTGTCAAGGAAGTGACGCTGCAGGTTGAAGAGTACATCACCCGCTCCCGTATTCCTGTAAAGATCCGTATAGAAGGCGAAATGCCGGAAGGCTTATATGGCAGCGCCAGCAACATTATGGTGGACCCGGAATACATTACCATATCCGGCCCTCGCTCCAAGGTAGAGGATGTAGTGCGCTGTGTGGCAGTGTATGACCTTGCTGTGCTGTCCCGTGATGCCGGTGTAGAACGAACGGCCTGCTCTTTTGTGCTGAAAAATGCAGCTGGAAAGACTGTGGATTTGGAAAATGTGTCCGTTACGCTGAACGGAGCTGTGCTGGATACGATTGTGGCTGAACAGACCCTGTATAAAACGGTGTCTTTGAAACTTGATCCGCAGAAGCTGATCAAAGGCGAAGTAAAGGAAGGATACCAGATCCGGAACGTGACCGTTTCACCCGAAAGCATTGTGATGGCAGTGCGCGATGTATCTTCCTTCACGGGTGATCTGCAGTATTTGAACGGTGCTGTGGATGTGACCGATGGCACCGAAAGCATGACGCAGGTGCTTTCAGTTATTCGTCCGGGTGATGTAATCAACATGAACTCGGATGTGGCGTATGTGACGGTAGAAATTGAGAAAATAGAAGATTCGGAAGGGACTAAATGAACGCGTTTGCCAATACGCTGTTTTCGCTGCTGCTCAGTTGGGTAAAAGGGCTGCTGCAGTCTGTGTACGGCATGTTTTCCAGCGGCAATGTAGGCAGTTTTTTTGTCTGGCTGGGGGATCACTGGCTGGGTACGGTGGCTTTCATCTGTGTTGCCGGTGCTGCGGCGGATTTGCTGGTGTGGCTGCTGCGCTGGCGCCCTGACCTGGTGTGGCGCACAAAATTGCGCCGCTTGTTCCGCAGCAGCGGAGATATGGAAGCAAGAAGATTTCAAAAGGGTTATGATGAAGCGGTGGATATGCAGCAGGATGTTTATGCCGCATGGCAGCCGCCGCAGCAGACTGCGCCCCAGGCAGACGAATGGTGGGACATGCCGGAGAGTGTGCCCGCCTACGATGAAGTGCCGGAAAATACTTTTGCTCAGTTTGTACCTGTAACCGAACGAAGGCGCCGCAGTGACAGGTACCAGAAAACGGACCGTATGCGTGCCTTTGGTAAAATCAAGGATAGATTGCGTGAAGTGCAGGAAGATGAAAACACCATGCTGGACGGTCTTCCCCCTGTAATGGACAGCCGTCAGGCGTTTTATGATCCGGTATTTCCGCAGCAGGAGAACAAGAAGCAATGAACGAAAAATTGCCCCTTGGCTTTATCGAGCAGCTTGCGCCCTTGCTGGGCAGCGAGCTGCCTTCTTTTGTTGCCAGTTATGAGGAAGAAGCCTGCAGAGGACTGCGCATGCGTCCTGGTTTTACAAAGCCTGAAGATGCACAGGAAAAGGTTCTGTGGGCTGAGAACGCCTTCCGCGTTCCTTTTGAAAGTACGGATGGCGCGCTGATTGCCCATGAAGCTGGGGCTTACTATATGCAGGAACCCTCTGCCATGGCTGCAGCAGCTGCATTAAAGCCGCTGCCCGGCGAAAGAGTATTGGATTTGTGCGCCGCTCCCGGCGGTAAGAGCACTCAGCTGGCTGCGTATATGCAGGGCGAAGGCGTACTGGTGTGTAATGAACCCCATCCTGCCCGGGTGCAGATTCTCTCCCGCAACGTGGAGCGTATGGGCATTGCCAACGCTGTTGTTGTATCTTCTTTGCCGGAAAAGCTGTGTAAAAAATGGGAAGGCTTTTTTGATAAAGTGCTGGTGGACGCCCCCTGCTCAGGTGAAGGAATGTTCCGCCGGCATCCGGAAAGCCGAACGGAATGGGATGTAACATCGCCTGTCCGCTGCGCTGAACGCCAGAAACAGATTCTTTCCTGTGCGGCTATGATGCTGCGTCGGGGCGGAGAAATGGTGTATTCTACCTGTACGTTTAACGAACATGAAAATGAAGGCGTTATTTTGCATTTTCTGCGGGAGCATGAGGATTTTGAACTGGTTCCCTTTGAACTGACGGGTATTGGTGATTGCGATGGAATGCTGCGCGTATGGCCCCATCGGGTACGCGGAGAAGGCCATTTTGTGGCAAAGCTGCGCAGGAAGGGGAATGCCGTGCTTCCGGAGGGAGAAAAACAGCCTTTGCCGGAAAGGAATGTCCTCGGTGCTGTACGGGATTTTTTTCGTGATGCAGGGATGCATGTACCTGGAGAAATCTGTACATTTGGCACGCAGTTGGTATGTCCTCCTGTTTCTGTTCCCTTTCTCAGAGGGGTGAAGGTACTGCGCCTGGGTCTGCACTTGGGTCAGATGAAGGGCAAAGTGTTTGCGCCGGACCATGCGCCTGCGCTGGCTTTGAAGAGCGAAAAATGTGTGGATGTGCAAGAGCAGGATGCGCTGAAATATCTGCATGGTGAAACGCTGCAGTGTGAGGAAAGCCTGCGCGGATGGGTGATTGTTCGCTTTGACGGTATGCAGTTGGGATGGGGTAAGGCCTCCGATGGGCAGATCAAGAACCATTATCCCAAAGGACTGCGGAAGTAAGGAAGGAATTCAACATGCGTGATCAGATGAAAAAGTATTTCCCGGTCAGTTTGTGCTATCAGGGGTTGCTGGGCGGAGGAATCCGCATGGAGCAGGAACAGGTGGTTTATCAGACCGGCAAAGTATCTGTGCCGGAAATCCGGAAAATTGTGATGCGCTATGAAGATATTGCGGCATTGAAGGTTCAGCGCCGGTTAGGCATTCCGCTGCTTTCTGTGGAAATAAAAAAGGGCATGACCTATACTTTTTTGGTGTTCGGGCATAAGCGCATGCTGCATGAACTGTCTTTGCACGGTTTGCAGCCGAACGGTTGATCGAGGTACCTGATTAACTGTACTATAAACAAAAATCCGAAGCAGAGTTGCTTCGGATTTTTGTTTGCCGAAAGATCATATGCCCTTGTTTATACGGAAGGTTCACCGGAGTCTGCGGGTATTTCGGTCGCTTCCGGAGTGAAGGGAGGACAGGCGGCATTGGTCTGGGCAATGACGTCCAGCATCATATTCTTTCGCATGGCGCCGGGAGCATAGCCCATGACGCGTCCGTCCGCACGGATGAGGAACGTAGTGGGGAAGGAAGAAATGGCATATTCGTAAAAACTGAGGCCTGTTTCATCAAACAGCACAGGAAAGGTAAAATGCTTATCTTTCAGAAAAGCGATAATATCTTCCTTGGTCTCGCTGTCGGCACCGGGATAGGGATTGACCATCCCCAAAATGATAACATCTTCCCGGTTTTTGCCCAGTTCTTCATAGAGCGCCTGAATTTCGGGCATTTCTTCGATGCAGAAACCGCACCAGGTAGACCAGAAATTGATAAACACGGTTTTTCCCTTGTAATCGGACAGTGTATGGGTGATGCCGTACTGATCTTTCAGCGTAAAGTCCGGAGCAATGGGATACATCGTTTCATCGACGGCAGACGATTCCTGCGCAGGTGCTTCTTCCTGCTGCGGTACAGTAATCGTTTCTTCAGCACCTGCAGAAGCGATCAAACCGGAAAACTGGCTCATCCAGCCTGTCATGATCATAATGCCCATGATGATGAGCAGCACGCCGCCGACTTTGGTCGTGTAACGTACCACGTGTTGATGCTTTTTGAAGAAGGAAAGCACCGTGCCGGTAAAGAGACCTACGGCCAGGAAAGGAATGATAAAGCCCAGTGCGTAAACCAGAATCAGCAGATATCCCTTGGCCTGCGTGCCTGCGGAAGCTGTCATCATCAGCACGCCTGTCAGGGTAGGGCCGATGCAGGGCGTCCAGGAGAAGGAAAAGCAAAAGCCCATGATCAGTGCGGTCAGCGGATTCATGGACAGTTTGTCCAGCCGCAAGGGCAGACGCTTTTCACCGGACAGAACTGGCAGCATGCCGAACACACGCAGCTGATACAGACCAAAGAGCAGTACAATCAAACCGCATACGATGTTAAACACCGTTTCATATCTGCGGAAAAACTGTCCTGCAGCAGAAAAACCAAGTCCCAGCAGGAAAAGTGCATAGCTGATGCCCAGCACGAAGAACACTGTGTTGCGCAGAATGATGCCGCGATGGTATCGGATTTCACCGTTTGCGCCTGTTTTTCTTCCGCCGCCGGACAGATAGCCCAGATACAGAGGAAGGAGCGGCAGCACGCAGGGCGAAAAGAAACTGAGCAGACCCTGCAGAAATACGGTCATAGCGGGAATGGTTTGAGTAAAGGTAAATCCCATAAATGAACCTCCGGGATGAATTGGAATATGAAGAATGTACCCCGAATGACAGCGGAAGAAACAAACTGCCCGACAGGAGGAAATAAATACCTGTCGGGCAGCATTTTACAAAGAATTACCAGCGAACCTTGAAGGTGCGGATTTCAAAGGGCTTGATTTCGAAGGAAACCTTGTTGCCCTTCACGGCGACGGGAGCGTCGTTTTCTTCCATCAGGTCGCATTCGGCAGCGGCAGTGAGTTCGGCGGGGAAGCTGAGTTCAGCCTTCACGCGGCGGCCGTAGGCTTCGTACACGCGGACGATGGTATCGTCGGTATCTTCAGCCTTCTTCACGACTTCTACAACCACATTGGGCTTATTGCTGCGGACGGCGGCATACTGGGCAGGCGCGTTTCCGCCTTCCACAGCCTTGAAGGCAGCGGTCATGGGCTGGTTCACCTGATAAGCCTGCTGCAGGGTGCCGGCTTCGCGCCAGTTGCCTTCGTGGGGCAGCATGGAGTAAGTGAATTCGTGGTGTTCCTGATCAGCCACGGGGTTGGGCAGCGTGGCGCACTTGAGCAGGGACAGGCCGATCACGTCGTCATGGATGTGGGCGCCGTACTTGCAGTCGTTCATCATGGACACGCCGTAATTGTCTTCGGCGTAGTCCAGCCACTTGTGGTAGCACACTTCAAAGCGGGCAAAATCCCAGGAGGTGTTGTAGTGGGTGGGACGCTTCACATGGCCGTACTGCACTTCATAGGTAGCTTCGGGCGCATGCACATCCACGGGGAACAGCGCCTTGACGAACAGGTGGTGCTGCTTCCAGTCTACATGGTTTTCAAAGTCGATGCGGGGGTTGTGCTCGTAGAAGATGATATCCTGCACATAGGTGGAGTCCAGATACTTGCGTTCCACGCGGAGCACGGTACGCACAGCGCCGGTTTCCAGCACTTCAAAGACGCTTACATCGTCCATTTCCCACTGCTTTTCGGTGTAGTAGTTATTGAGATCCCAGGCATCGTAGTTGTGGGGCTTGTCTTCGTAGGTCATGATGACGTTGGCAGCAGCGCCCTTCTTAATCAATTCACGCTTGGCCTTTTTATCATACACGCTGACGAACTGAGCCTTCTTATTGAAACGCACGCGCCAGTAGGGAGTGGAAACATGCTTTTCATCGGCGGTGATGCTGACGTAGCCGCCAAGGCCTTCCTTCACGGTGAAGGTTTTGTAACCCATGGGAGGAACCTGCCCCATGGAGAAGATGACCTTGCCGTCAAAGGTGATCTGGGTGGGCAGTTCCTTGTCGCCGTCCATGACGATGACATTTTCCATGCCTTCGGGCAGATCAAACTTCACTACATCGTTATTCACGAAGGAGTTGGGGTTGTAAACCACCAGGGAGCCGGCAGCGGCATTCACCTGATCAGCCACAGCCTGAGTGGCGCAGGAGATAAGGCTGCTGCTTTCCTTGGTGATCTTTTCGTATTCTTCCTTGGAATCTTCGTACACTTCCCAGATGGAAGAACCGGGCAGAATATCATGGAACTGGTTGCGGGCGATAACTTCCCAGCCGTTGAGGATTTCTTCCTGAGGATAGGGCTTGCCTGCCAGCTTGCCTGCCAAAGTGCTGAACAGTTCGCTGTTCTGGAAGGCGAATTCCATCTTGCGGTTATAGCGCTTGTTGCGGGCAATGCCGGTGTAGGTGCCGCGATGGTATTCCAGATACAGTTCGCCCACCCATGCGGGCAGGAAACGGTTGCCTTTGACTTCCTTTTCCAGATTGCGGAAGAAGTCCAGGCTGCTGCTCATCTTGGCCTGAGGCGCACCGGGAATGCCCTTGGAAAGACGCTTGTAGTTTTCCAGCATATCCTTGGTGGGGCCGCCGCCGCCGTCGCCAAAGCCGAAGGTCATCAGGGCAGAATTGGAAATATCCTTCTGCTGATAACGCTGCCAGGCGCCCATGAGCTGGTTGGCGTTCAGATAGGCGTTATACGTGGTGTTGGTGGTGATGGTGGGATCGGTGACGTGCGCGTTGGAATGGCGGTAGGAATCCATGCTGTAATCCCGGGGCGGCGCAAAATGGGTCAGGATGCGGGTGCCGTCCAGACCTTCCCACATGAAGGTATCATAGGGCATCTTGTTGATTTCGTTCCAGGAGATCTTGGTGGTCATGAAGTATTCCACGCCCGTCTTCTTCATGATCTGGGGCAGGGCGGCGGAATAGCCGAACACGTCGGGCAGCCACACGATCTTGCTTTCGGCACCGAGTTCCTTGCGGAAATAGCGCTTGCCGTACAGGATCTGACGGACCAGAGATTCGCCGGAGGTCAAATTGCAGTCGGCTTCCAGATACATGGCGCCTTCGGGTTCCCAGCGGCCTTCCTTCACACGTTCCTTAATGCGTTCGAACACTTCGGGCGCATCCTGCTGCACATATTTGTACAACTGCACCTGGCTGGACATGAACAGGAAATCGGGGTAGGCGTTCATGTTTTCCAGCACGGTGGAGAAGGAACGCACGGACTTGTCGCGGGTGACGGCCAGGGTCCACCACCAGCATACGTCAATGTGGGTGTGGCCTACGCAGTAGATCTTCTGCTTCTTGTCGCCGCAGCGCTTCTTGTAGAATTCCTTCTGGATGTTTTCTTCGGCGGCGCGGAGAGAGGCACGGAAGCTTTCGCTCTTTTCGTCGCGCATATCCAGCAGATTGATGCTGTCGGTCAG
>JAFYLS010000078.1 GCA_017550035.1 Clostridia bacterium | reverse complement strand
TTTCGGTCTGCGCTCCGTGCGTTTCGAAGGCCGCCGCTTCTTCATCAATGAAAAGCCTGTGTTCCAGCGTCTGGTGCTGGACCAGGGCTTCTATCCCGACGGCATTTACACCGCGCCCACGGATGAAGCGCTGAAGAACGACATCATTCTTTCTCAGGCCATGGGCTTCAACGGCGCCCGTTTGCACGAAAAAGTGTTTGAACCCCGCTTCCTCTACCATGCCGATCATCTGGGCTACCTGTGCTGGGGTGAAATGGCCAACTGGGGTCTCAACGACAGCAAGGAATGCGCACTGGCGGACTTCCTCAACGACTGGATCACCGAAGTGAAGCGCGATTACTCCGCTCCCTGCATCATCGGCTGGTGCCCCTTCAACGAAACCTGGGATACCGACGGCCATCAGCAGTATGACGATAACCTGCGCATGATCTACCGCATCACCAAGCTGTACGATACCACCCGTCCCTGCATCGATACCAGCGGCAACTTCCACGTGGAAACGGATATTTTCGACGTGCATGAATACGACCAGAACCCCGAAACCTTCAAGGAGCATCTGGGCGCCGGCACCGAACCCATTTACGACCGTTTTGCCGCCCGTCAGCACTATGACGGCAAGAAGCCTGTGTTCGTCAGCGAATACGGCGGCATCTGGTGGAGCGATACGGACAAGGACGGCTGGGGCTACGGCGAACGCGTGAAGAGCCGTGAAGAATTCCTGGAACGCTACAAGGGTCTGACCGACGTGCTGCTGGACAATCCCGACCACTTTGCCTTCTGCTACACCCAGCTGACCGACGTGGAGCAGGAACAGAACGGTCTGTATACCTATGACCGCAAGGCCAAGTTCCCCGCGGAAGTGATTCATGCCATCAACAGCCGTCAGGCTGCCTGCGAAAAGGAATAATTCCCGAACAACTGCATCAGAAAACAGCCCGCCGAAAATGGCGGGCTGTTTTTGCTGGTTATAAACTTGAAAAGGGTTATTGCTCGGGCAGCGCCTGGTCGTGTCTGTATTTTTCCATGCTGCGCTTGAGCCAGGAAGATTTGTAGTAATATACCAGGAACATGACGGAGGTAATGCTCCAGGTGATGGGGTAGCAGTACAGCGTCAAGCGCAGGCTGCCGCTGCCGGGAACGATGAACAGCAGCCACGCCACGCGCAGCAGACACACGCCAACCAGCGTAAACAGTGTGGGCAGGAAGGAATCTCCTGCACCGCGCAGCGCACCGGAGTAGATCTCGATGCATACATAGCACAGCCAGAAGGGGGCCAGCTGCTGCAGAATCTCCATGCCCAGCTCCAGCACATGGCTATCGTCGGTGAACATGCCGTAGAGCGGCCTGCCCAGCAACAGCATGAAGGCGATGATCAGCACGGTAGCGCCAAAGGACATTGCAAGGCAGGTATGCACGCTCTTTTTCATGCGGTCATACTTGCGGGCGCCGAAGTTCTGCCCCGCAAAGGTGGTAATGGAAATACCGAAGGCACTGATGATCATCCAGAAGATGGCGTCCAGTTTGCCAAAGGCAGTCCAGGCGGCGATCACGTCGGTGCCGAAGCTGTTTACTGTGCTCTGGATGATGACGTTGGAAATAGAGTACATCACGCTCTGAAGACCTGCGGGCAGGCCGATGCGCACCATATCCTTCATAATATCGCCGTGGAAGCGGATCTTCTTTACGTGCAGCTGGTAGGAGGTCTGGCTGCGCAGGAGCGTTGCCAGCACCAGAATGGCACTGAAGAACTGGGAAAAGGTGGTGGCAAGCGCAGCGCCCGCTACGCCCATATCCGCACCCAGTACCAGAATGATGTCCATTACAATGTTGAAAAGGCAGGAGGCGATGAGGAAGTAAAGCGGTCTTCTGGAATCGCCGATGGCGCGCAGCACGCCTGCGCCGATGTTGTAGATCAGCATGGGGATCATGCCCAGGAAATAGATGCGGATGTAGCTGGTGGCGCCGGGCATGATATCTTCCGGGGTGCCCATCAGGTGCAGCAGTGCGGGAGAAATGGCGTAGCCCACAACGGACAGGAACAGACCGCCCACCAGGGCAAAGGCCATGGCGGTGTGCACCGTGCGGCTTACGTCTTTTTCCTGCCGTGCGCCGTAGAACTGGGAAACGATGACCGTTGCGCCGGAAGCAAGACCCATGAAGAAACCGACGATCAGGTTGATCAGACTGCCGGTGGAGCCTACCGCAGCCAGGGCGCCGGTGCCTACAAACTTGCCTACGATAATGGCGTCGGCGGTGTTGTACAGTTGCTGGAAGAACGTACCCAGCAAGATGGGGAAGAAGAACACCAGCAGCTGCTGCCAGATTACGCCTTCCGTGATGCTCTGGGGAGAATCAATATTCTTTTTGCCCAAACGTCCCATGACGCATATCTCCTTTGAATCAATAGAATTTCATATTCTTAATAAAATATATCATATACCTTTTCGGAGGGTTTGTCCATACCAATTCCTGCTATGCCGTGCCATAAACTGAGGATTGTTTATGGGAGCGGAGTGCGGTATAATGAAAATGATCAAAGCATGAATATTCAGCGTAACGCGAAGTCGGAGGTGCATGAATGGCACAGGAAATGACCAGCCGCGAAAGAATCAGGCGCATGTTTGAACACCGGGAAGCGGACCGTATTCCCATTCTGGAGGAGCCCTGGGAAACCACTTGCGAACGGTGGGAACGGGAAGGGGTGACCAATTGGCCTGTCTACATGGGGATGGATCAGTACCGTCACATCTTCACGGATAATTCTCCCCGTTATCCTTCAACCATGCTGGAGGAAACGGACGATTACATGATTTATACCACCGAATGGGGCGTAACGCTGAAGGAATGGAAGCATGCCACCTCCACCCCTCAGTTTCTGGATTTTCAGATCAAGGACCTGGAAAAATGGCATGAAGCCAAGAAGCGCATGACCTTTGATATGAGCCGCATTGAATGGGATGATCTGAAAAGGGACTATCCCATCTGGCAAAAGGAAGGTGCGTGGATCGTAGCGGAGCTCTGGTTTGGGTTTGATGTGACCCATTCCTGGATGATCGGCACCGAAGATTTCCTCATGATGCTGATCGACGATCCCGACTGGTGCAAGGATATTTATGACACCCAGCTGAACCTTCACCTTCAGATCCTGGACAAGATCTGGGAGGCGGGTTATCATTTTGATCAGATCTACTGGCCGGACGATATGGGGTATAAGCATGCGCAGTTCTTCTCCCTTAATACGTACAGGGAAATGAGCAAACCTTTCCACAAGAAGGCGGTGGACTGGGCTCACGAAAGAGGCTGTAAGGTGATGCTTCACTCCTGCGGCGACGTGCGTCCCTTTGTGCCGGAATTCATTGAGATCGGCATTGACGGACTCAATCCCCTGGAAGTGAAGGCGGGCATGGATCCCTACATGCTGAAGGAAAAGTACGGCGATAAGCTGCTGTTCTGGGGCGGTCTCAATTCTCTGGATTGGGCGGACCCGAAAAAGGTGGAAGCTGAGGTGGAGCGCCTGGTTCCGTTTATGAAGCAGCAGGGCGGCTATATTTTCGGCACCGATCACAGTGTGCCGGACAATGTGAGCGCAGCGGAATTCAAGCGCATCATGAACCGGGTGCGTGAACTGGGACGTTATTGAGCAGCCTGTGAAAGATACAGTACTCAAAATGAAGTGCCAAAGAACGGGGGAAAACGTATGAATTGGGAATATTCCTGCGGGGCCGTTGTGTTTACAAAAAAGGACGGTCAGCTGCTTTTTGTCATCGTGCAGGAGCAGGCGGGCGCCTACAGTTTCCCCAAAGGCCACATGGAGGGCGATGAAACGGAAGCGGAAACCGCCCGCCGGGAGGTTTATGAAGAGACCGGACTGAGCCCTGTATTCATCGATGGCTTTTACCGGCAGGATGAATATCCGTTGGCAGAAAAGCCCGGCACATGGAAAAAAGTGACGTATTTCCTGGCGGAATACAAAAATGAAGAACTGCTTCCCCGGGAGGGGGAAATCCGGAGAATCCATTTGCTCCCCTATGAAGAGGCCGTTTGCCTTTTTGAACATGAAAAGCCCCGGCAGATTCTGAGGGATGCGTACGAGTTTTTGACAAAATAGCCTGTGTATAAGGAACTGCTGCAGTGGGAAGGGCGGCAGTTCCTTATGTTTTTGCTTTGACTTATTGGGAAAAAGGCAGTATGATACAAGTGACAAAAATCGGAACACGGAAGTTTTCTCGGGCAGGTGGCAAAAGCGTGCCAGATCTTGCGTTTGGAAGAAAATGACAGAGGTTGACAAGATGAAAAAACAGTTTATCTGGATCATGAGCGACAGTACCCGGTACGATATGATCGGCTGCTACGGCAATCCCATTATCCATACGCCCTGTCTGGACGCCCTGGCCGGGGAAGGACTGCGCTTTGACCGCGCCTATACTACGCAGCCCGTGTGCGGCCCGGCAAGAAGCGCCCTGTTTACCGGTCAGTTTCCCCATTCCAACCAGAGCTGGGGCAACTGCATGCCCTTGGGCGCCGACGTGCTTACATTGGGGCAGCGGCTGCATGAAAAGGGCATTCCCTGTGCCTATATCGGCAAATGGCATCTGGACGGCGGCGATTATTTCGGCAACGGCGTTTGCCCTCCCGGCTGGGATGAAAACTACTGGTTCGATATGAAAAACTATCTGGATGAACTGACACCCGAAGAAAGGGTGTTTTCCCGCAAGCCGGAAAGCAACTTTATTCCCGGCGGCATCAAGAGTGAATTTACCTTCGCACACCGCTGTACGGACCGGGCGCTGCGTTTTATGGAGACGCATAAGGACGAGGATTTCTTCCTGGTTTTGTCCTTTGACGAACCCCATGATCCCGGACTGTGCCCCGAACCCTACTGCTCCATGTATCTGGACAAGAAATGGGAAAAGAACCCGGCGCATTACGATGTGCTGAAGGACAAGCCGTTGTATCAACAATTGTGGGGCGCGGGCGGCATACAGGCAGACCGCGATGCGCTGGAGCCTATGAACGCACGGCTTCTGGGTTGCAATTCCTATGTGGATAGTCAGGCGGGCCGCGTGATCGATCGGGCTCACGAACTTTTGCCGGATGCCACGCTGATGTATACCTCTGACCATGGCGACGGAATGGAAGAACATTGCCTGTGGGCCAAGGGTCCCACGGCCTATGACGGCATTGCCCGGGTGCCGCTGATCATGGCCGGCCCCCATGTGGCAAAAAACAAAGTGTATGAAGGCGTGGTTTCCCATATCGATCTTCCGGCAACCGTGCTGGATTACATGGGCGTTTCTGTGCCCCGGTGCTTTGAGGGCGAAAGTCTGCTGCCTTTGATGGCAGACCCGGACCATACGCCGCACAGGGACGAAGCCTTTGTTGAATTTGCCCGTTATGAGATCGATCACGACGGTTTTGGCGGCTTCCAGCCTATGCGAGCCATTGTGACCAACCGATATAAGCTGCAGATCAATCTCTTGGACGAGGACGAATTGTACGATCTGGAACAGGATCCCCATGAACTGGAGAACCGCATTCTGCATCCCGAATACGCTGACGTTCGAAACCGGCTGCACGACCGTTTGATCGAATGGATGAACGAGACCCGCGATCCCTTCCGCGGCTATCAGTGGCAGTGCCGGCCGTGGCGTGAGGATAAGAAGCCTTCCTGGGCGGTGGACGGCATGACCCGTCAGCGCAAGCAGGAGGAGGGCGGATACCGGCAACTGGATTATATGACAGGCCTTCCCATGCGCAGCGAAACCCGAGTGAAGGGCGAAAGCTGAGAAAACGCAGACACGAAGCCGCAGTGTTCCGCCTGAAAACATCGGATTTGGGCGGAAAGAGAGAAATAAAATAGCATCCGTAAAGTTTGTACGGATGCTTTTTTGTTTTTTCGTTTTTGTGTTGCAATCTATTCAGATCATTTGCGTAAAACACGGTTTGGTGAATGCTTATTGCACATACGCCCACTTTTCTACGTCGAATGCGCCTTTGGTCAGCAGCCGCAGCGCGGGAATGACAGGCAGGCTCATGAAGCTGAGCGTCATAAAGGGATCAATGCCTTCACTGACGCCCTGACTGCGTGCCTGCATAACGCAGGCTTCCAGTTGAGCGTTCACCTGCTGCAGCGGCGCTTCACTGATGAGCCCGGCGATGGGCAGGGGCAGTTCTGCCGTGACGCGGCCGTTCTGTACCACTGCCATGCCGCCGCCTATGCGGGCTACATGGTTCATGGCCAGTGCAATATCGGCATCGTTGGCACCCACGGCGATCAGGTTGTGGCTGTCATGGGCAATGCTGGTGGCTACAGCGCCTGCTTTCAATCCATAGCCCTTCACATAGCACACGCCTATGTGGCCTGTGTTCCGGTGGCGTTCTGCTACGGCCATTTTCAGGATGTCGTTTGCGGTGTCTGCCGTTGCTGCATGCCCCAGATTTCGGGTGATGATCTGGCCCTTGATCATGCCGATTAGGGGAAGGGGTTCAGGGATTTTGAGCATGTCCGGCGTGATGAGCGGCAGGTGGAAGGTATCATGCACGGCGCGGGTGAGGCTGGGATCGATATCGGGTTGGGAAACATGGGCATGTTCTCCGTCCCATACCAGTTTGCCCCGCTTGAACACCATACGCACATGAAAATCATGCAGATCATCCATGACGCAGAAATCTGCCAGATATCCGGGGGAAATGGCGCCCTTGTTATTCAAAAGGAAATAGCGGGCGGCATAGTGGGTGGCAGCCTTGATGGTCAGAATGGGATCGGCTCCCAGATGCACCGCTTTGCGGGCGATGTAGTCAATATGCCCCTTGCGCAGCAGGTCCTGAGGATGCTTGTCATCCGTGCAGAACATGCAGCGGGAAGCGTATTGGGGTACCAGCAGGCCCATCAGCGTTTCCAGGTTCTGGGCGGCTGTGCCTTCCCGGATCATGATGAATTGTCCCTTGCGCAGTTTTTCCAGAGCATTTTGCATGTCGGCGCATTCGTGATCGCTGTATACGCCGGCGGACATATAGGCGTTTAGCTGTTTGCCGCTCAGCCCCGGCGCATGGCCGTCGATCTTTTTATGGTGCGCCTGAGATACCACGATTTTTTCAATGGTGGCGGCATCGCCGCTGATTACGCCGGGGTAGTTCATCATTTCTGCCAGACCCAGTACACGGGGATGGTCAAAATAGGCGTTAATATCCCGCCAGGAAAGTTCGGCTCCGCTTTCGTCCACGGGCGCAGCGGGTACGCAGGAAGGCAGCATGAAGTGCATGTCCACAGGCAGCCCCTGAGTGGCTTCCAGCATATATTCTATCCCCTTCACACCGCACACATTGGCAATTTCGTGGGGGTCGCAAATGACGGTGGTGGTGCCGTGGGGCAGCACGGCCCGGGCAAATTCACCGGGCGTGACCAGAGAACTTTCCAGATGGATGTGGGCGTCGATAAAGCCGGGCGCCACGATTTTGCCGGTCATATCATATTCCGTAAGACCATCATATTCGCCCATGCCCACAACAAGGCCTTCGGCCACGGCAATATCACCATGGCAGATCTCGTTGGAAAACACGTTTACATAGGCAGCGTTTTTCAGCACAACGTCCGCCTTTTCCTCGCCCATGGCCACGCGCACCATGTGCTGCTTTTTCTTCAGTTTCAGCGCAATGCGTTCTGCCCGGGTTTTGCTTTGATCCATTCTGCGCACCTCCTTGAATGTATGTAGGGTGACAGATCTTTTTTGCCATTATACAGGAAAAATGGCTGTGCCACAAGGTGCATTTTCTTGACAAAGCACGGTTTTTCGTGGTATACCCATCCCGTAATACAAAAGGAGTTTGCAGATCATGTTGAAGAAGAATATTTGTGTATTTTGTGCATCGTCCTTTGGCGGCGATCCTGTTTATACGCAGGTTGCCGGGCATCTGGGTACGGTGCTGGGACAGCAGGGAAGAAACCTGGTGTATGGTTCCAGTCATTATGGACTCATGGGTGTGGTGGCGGATGCAGCGCAGCAGCAGGGCAGCCATGTAACGGGAGTCAATATCACCAAGTTTGATTTTGCAGACCGGGTGCAGAACGAGGATACATATATCGTGACGAAAACGCTGCAGGAGCGCAAGGTGAAAATGCTGGAACTGTCCGATGCATTTATCGCGCTGCCCGGCGGCATCGGTACATTGGACGAACTGATGGAGATTCTGGCCATGCTGCAATTGCACCAGACGGATAAACCCATTGGTCTTCTCAATGTAAAAGGCTTTTACGATCCCTTTGTGCAGTTCGTGGGCCGTATGCAGGAAGAAGGGTTCTTGAAGGCGGAAGATCAGAAATATCTTATCGTCCGGGAAGATGCGGAAGAATTGCTCCGGGCGCTGGATGAAGCGCGCTGAAACCTATTGAAAAGTGCGGCATAAGATGATATGCTGTATCGGGATAACAAACGGCGAAAATATATACGAACAAGAATATACAACAGCAAAAACAACGGAAAGGGTGCTGAAAATGCTCAAGCCAATTACCGGTACCTGGTTTGAATTCCACCATCACAATATTCCCGAAGGCAAATACTGGAACCCCATCTGCCGCTGGTTCACCGATGAACAGTGGGAAACCAAGATCGACGAGATCGCTTCCCTGGGCATGAAGTATATTGTGCTCATGGCTTCCGCTATCCAGTATGAGGACTGGGGAGAAAGCTATTTCAAAACGGATATCTATCCCTTCGCCAAGATGGGCGCCAAGGACCCTATCGGCGCTGTTATGCGTGCCTGCGAACGCAATCATATCAAGGTTTTCATGTCCGCCGGTTTCTACGGTGTGTGGACGGATACCATTGGCAACATGACCAGCCCCGAAGTGCAAAAACGCGCTTTCAAGGCCATGGAAGAACTCTATGCCCAGTATGGCCAGAGTTCCGCGTTCTACGGCTGGTACCTGCCGGATGAAACGGGTACCTATCCCTACTACCAGGACCTGTTCATCAAGTATGTGAACGAATATTCCGCCTTTGGCAAGAGCATCAATCCCAAACACCAGATCCTCATCGCGCCCTACGGCACCAACCGTGTGAAGGCGGATGACAATTATGTGAAACAGCTGGAAGCCATGAAGTGCGACGTGATTGCCTATCAGGATGAAATCGGCGTGCGCAAGTCCCGTCCCGAAGAAACGGCCGCTTTCTATGAAGCTCTGCGCAAGGCTCATGACAAGGCCGGAACCAGCAAACTGTGGGCGGATATGGAAGTGTTCGAATTTGAAGGCGATGTGTATACGAGCGCGCTGTATCCTGCCGCCATGGAACGCATTGACCGCCAAATCAAGAGCATTTCTCCATACGTGGACGAAATTCTCATCTATCAGTATCAGGGCATGTTCAACAAGCCCGGCACCACCGCTTTCTGCGGCCATCCCGGCTCCATCCAGCTGTATAACGATTACAAGGCCTGGCTGGATAACCTGAACAAGTAATGGAATCAAATGTCAAAGCGTCCGGTGATTTGCCGGGCGTTTTTTCATTGCTGTTTATTGCTGCTTATTGCTGTGACATGGTTTTTCTCTTTTCGCCATAGGATAGAGCGAAGGAGGGAATATCATGGCCTTTTTGTTCTGGCTGTTCAGAGGGGCGCTGTTTTTTTTCGGCATTGCGGCTCAAAACGGCAGTTTTCCCCGGCCCCTGAGTGCAGAGGAAGAAATGCGGTGTGTAAAAAAGTGTGCACAGGGCGATCAGGAGGCGCGGGAAAAACTGATCGTGCATAATCTCAGGCTGGTTTCCCATGTGGTGAAAAAGTACACTGTGCCCGGGTATACGCAGGAAGACCTGGTGTCTGTTGGCACGTTAGGGCTCATCAAAGCAATCGGGTCCTATAAGGTGGAATCTGGCACCAAACTGACTACGTATGCAGCGCGGTGCATTGAAAATGAAGTGCTTATGCTGCTGAGGGCCAGTAAAAAGCAGCGGGGTGAGGTATCGCTGTTTGATTCTCTGGGAACGGACGGGGAAGGAAACGATATTTCCTTTGCGGATATTCTGGGAACCCCGGAAGAGCAGGTGGAAGAGGATGTGATCCGCCGTATTTCCACGGCGCAGATTCTCCACCAGGTGCAAAAACTGCCCCGCCGGGAACGCATGGTGATGGAAATGCGTTACGGGCTGCTGGATGGAAAGCAGTACGCACAGCACGAAGTTGCGGCGGTATTGGGCATTTCCCGCTCTTATGTATCCCGTCTGGAAAGCCGGGCCATCAAGTGTATACGGGAGGGCTTGTAAGGCATACTGGAAAAGGAAGAGAAAATCTGGTATAATCATTACAGAAACTACTTTTTTGTTGAAAGGATACCCACGATGATCAAGTTTGGTCCTGCGGGAAACAGTGAAAGTTTTTATGCACAGGGGTACAAAAGTACCTGGCAGGCCCCGGCATGGCTTCGGGAAATGGGGCTGAACGCCTATGAATATTCCTTTGGCCGGGGTGTGAATCTGTCTGACGAGGGTGCGGAAAAGGTGCGCACGGAAGCAGAAAAGCATGGCATTTCGGTCAGCGCCCATGCGCCTTACTTTATCAATCTGGCCAATCCGGACCGGGAAAAAATAGAGAATTCCTTTCGTTATATTGTTGAAGGGGCACGGGCGGTGAAGCTGCTGGGCGGAAACCGGCTGGTGGTGCATATCGGTGCGCAATTGAAACTGGAAAGAGAACAGGCGCTGAAAAACTGCAGGGAGAATCTCCGGGAAGCGCTGAAACGGCTGGATGATCTGGGCTTTATGGATATCCATATCTGTCCCGAAACCATGGGCAAAAAAAGCCAGATCGGCGATCTTTACGAAACGCTGGCCTTCTGCCAGATGGATGAAAGGCTCATTCCCTGCGTGGATTTTGCTCATCTGCATGCATTGCACGGCGGTGCGCTGAATGCCCGGGAGGATTTTGCCCGCATTCTGGATGCTATGGAAAAAGAAATCGGCATGGAACGTGCCCGCAGGATGCACGTACACTTTTCCACCATTGAATATACGCCGGCAGGCGAAAAGCAGCACCGTACCTTTGCGGAAGAAAAATACGGCCCCCGCTTTGAACATCTGGCGCCGCTTCTCAAAGAAAGAAATTATGAACCTACCATCATCTGCGAATGCAAAGGGACGATGGCGGATGATGCGCAAACCATGCGCAAAATTTGGGATGAACTGCAGTAAGGAAAAGGAAAGCAATGGCACAGTATACGGAACTGGTACAGAAATACAAAAAGCGGCAGAAGGATACGCTGCTGGATACCGTCAGCACGGGGCTTAGCTTTGCGGATAATGTGGCGGTAGACCTGGGCCTTCTGGAGGATGCAGGCGTGCTTGCCGATACGCTGGAAACGGTGAGCACGGCGCTGCCCTTTGCGCTGGTGGCTGTAACGGAGCAGTGCAAGGTAATTCTTGGGAAAACCACGCAGCGCGCTGCGGCGGAAAATACGGTGTACCGTCTGGTGAAGACGGGAGCAGCCATGGGCGCGGGCGCACTGGCTTTTGCTGCCGGCGGACCGGCGGCTGCCATTCCCACTGCGATGAGCGTGCGCGTGCTGATGGATCAGTACAAGAGCAAGGCACTGCTGGGTGCCCGTGTGCATAACCGCACCGAAAGGCTGCGGGGCATTTGCACGCGCCTGAAACAGCGGCAGCTGGGTTTTGTACCGGGGGAAGATGGTGCATATCCCGCACTGCCGTGCGGCGTGGAACTGGTGGATGCGGAATAAAAGATACAGAAAAACAATATAACAGCCTCTCCTTGGCGGGAGGATTCTGAAGGATGAATTTATCCCACAATAAAACAATGAGCATCCGGCGAAAATGCCGGATGCTCATTTGCTTATGTGACCATACAAACGCAATACATAGAGAAACTTGGCTGCAAAATCCACACACATTATCTGTACCAATAAAACCCATCATTTTGCGTATGAACAAAAGCGCCTTTGGGTACTTGTTTACATATAATACTGACATCCATATAATCCGGCATGGGAGACAACATGCTCAAAATGCCCATAGGAATGCATATTCCTGAAAGAAAAGGGTTGGGTGGAGATAACAGAAAGATAACCAAAGGCAATATACCTAAAAGCACCGGCATTAAACTCATGATTACAAAACGTCGTTTGCTGATCGGTTCGTGACACACAGCAAAAGCAGCAAACTTTTTCAGGCATATTCCTATGTAAACTTTTTGATCATTTCCATAACAAACTGCATGTAAAATTTCGTGAACGGGCAAAAATAATAAGCCAAGCAAAATTCCGAACGGAACATATATAAGATTCATGGCTCTTTCACCTATGACAAACCATTTAACTCCTATTATCGCATAGCAAAAAATAAGCGGGATAATACCATATGGTATGCTTCCTCTAAAAATATTATCCGGTCTTTCAATTAATTGTGCATTATTGGGCAATGCTCTCTCCGGGAAATCAGTATCCCACGATTTGTTGCCACACCATATTATTTCAGGCATGAATCCATTACCTCCAACTGCGAATTTTCTGTTTCCTGCATATTCAAGTTTAACGCTTTTATTTTATCATGGTATAACAAAAAACCGCAAGCATTGTTTGGCTTGCGGTTTCGGGTTGTTCTGATGTTTCGAAACAAATCAGCTATTGACATGATGAAAGGAAGAACAAATCTGCCCTTTACACCATGCTCCATGTTTGGAGAGGCTGTTGTTATTTTCTTTATTTCTTGGGCTTGCGGATGCGGTTGAGCTTCTTGTTCAGGTTGAGCAAATCTTCCTTGGTGAAGTTCATGTTCATCATGCCGCCCATCAGGGTGAACAGGCGCAGCACGGTGAAGCCGTTCATCATGCCCATCATATCGGCATTGATTTCAAAGCCCATGGCCTTCATGCCGCCTTTTTTGCCGCCCTTCTTCTTGCCGCCCATGACTTTCTTCATCAGGCTCAGGAAGATCAGTTTGCCGCGGAAGGTCTTGAGCACTTCGCCCATCTTGCTGTTCAGAGAGAGACGGCCTTCCTTTTCGGTCACGTCGAACCAGTTGAGGATCGTGCCCTTTTCTACCAGGCGGTATTCTTCGTTGAAGGTATCCACCTTGCGGATCAGGGATTCATCCCGGCATTCACCGGCCACAGCCACCAGCCTGGTTTCGCCGGCGTTGGGCACATCGAAGCGGAAGAAGTGGTCTTCAGCCGTCTTCTTGCCCAGGGACACGCCGTTGGCGAAGAGTTCCACTTCGGGCAGGTTGGAATAAACGGTTACCTTGGTTACATCTTCCACGCGGTCGATGTAGCGCTTGGAGGTCAGATGCACGAAGGGATCGTCGCTCAGCCAGGCCTTGTAGGCATAGAAGCTGTCCTTCTTGTACTTGCGGTCGAAGGTGACCAGACCCTTATGGTTCTGACCGTTTTCGCCGCCTTCGGCACGGGCATCGGCGCCAAAGTCGAACATGTTCCACACATGGGTTGCCCACATGTACTTGCGGGTGAAGAGCTGCTTGATCAGTTCTTCATGGTAGAAACTCTGGTATTCTTCGGTATAGTCGCCCTGACGGGGATCGGAGGTGTGCCAGTTCAGCGCTTCGCAGCCGTATTCGGAACAGCCGATGGGGAGATTGGGATGCATGGCATGGAATCTGTCAAACCAGGGGCCGTTCATGTCCGTATCGCCGCCGTACCAGCCAAAGTAATGGTTGTAGCTGACCACGTCGGGAATCTGCAGATAGGGATCGTCCATCTTGCACATGGAAACGGCTGCCAGCGTGGTCAGACGGGTCTTGTCCATTTCGTGGCACAGGTTGTTCAAAATGCGGTGGTTTTCCAGCAGGTCTTCGTCAGAGCCGCCGATGCCGATTTCGTTGCTCAGGCCCCACACCACGATGGAAGGATGGTTGTAGTTCTGGGTGATCAGTTCCTTCATCTGGGAAATGGTGTTTTCGCGGCCGCCGGGCATATGCTTGGAAATGTAGGGGATTTCTGCCCAGATGACCAGACCGCGTTCATCGCACAGGTCATAGAAGTACTGGGCATGCTGGTAGTGCGCCAGGCGGATGGTGGTGGCGCCCACTTCGCAGATCAGGTCGATATCTTCTTCGTGGTGTTCGGGCAGCAGTGCGTTGCCGATGCCCCAACGGTCCTGATGACGGCTCACGCCGCGCAGGGGATATTCTTCACCGTTCAGAATAAAGCCGTTTTCAGGGTCGATCTTGAAGGTGCGGCAGCCAAAACGGGCAGATACGGTGTCGATCACTTCGCCATTTTCAAGCAGTTCCACCTTGGCGGTGTACAGATAGGGATCCTTGCGGCCGTGCCACAGGTGCACGTCCTTGATTTCCAGCACGGCTTTGGTGTCTTCAGTTTCCGCGGAGGCCACTTCGCAGCCGCACTTCTTCTGCAGTGTATAGCGGATGGTCTGGCCGCTCTTTTTGTTGCTGATCCAGGTTTCAACGGTGACCTTGGCGTCCTTGCCTTCAATTTCGGGGGTCACAGCCAGACCGGGGCCGCCGAAATGGCTGAGATCAAAATGGCTTTCGGGAACGCAGATGATGTTCACATCGCGGTAGATGCCGCCGTAGAAGGTAAAGTCTGCCATCTGGGGATAAACGGTTTCGTTGGGCGCGTTATCCACAGCGATGACCAGCAGGCTTTCGTCCTTAAGGTCGTCCGTCAGGTCCACACGCCAGGTGGAGTAGCCGCCGTCGTGATGGGCTTTCTTTTCGCCATCCAGATACACATCGGCAGAAGAATTGGCACCCTGCAGTTCCAGGAAATAGCGTTCAGCAGCAGGCAGTTCGTTTTTCACGATCTTCTTGGCATAGTAAGCAGTGCCGCGGTAGTAGTCGTTGCCGCCGTCCTGGCCGTCCACAGCGTTCCAGGAATGGGGGAGCTGTACGCTTTCCCAATCCGCGGGCAGGGAGGCAGGCACTTGGTCTGCCGCCTTGCTGAAGACCCAGTTGGCATTAAAATTCAGAATTTGACGCATGTAAAAACTTCTCCTTTACTCAGAAGATGGCAGGCAGATAGGGTTCTGCCTGCCACAGTTTTGCGGTAGGGGGTGATGAATGATCATCCCTTGGCACCGGCGCGACGTTCGGCCAGTTCCTTGTTCATGGTCGTCATGGTCTTCTTGTCCAGGTTGTAAACCAGGCCCAGACCGATGAACTGCACAACTGCGCTGAACATATACAGACCGGCAGCCAGCCAGCACATGTTATAGGTGGTGGCGGCAGACTGTCCGCCGGTGCCCAGGTCGGACACATAGCCCAGCACGCCCATGATGGCCAGCACCACAGAGGGACCAATGCCCTGAGCCAGCTTACGGAAGAAGGAATGCAGAGAATACACGGTGCCTTCTTCGCGCTTGCCGAACTTCCATTCGCTGTAGTCGATGGCATCGGCCATCAGTGCCCAGCTGACGCAGGTGTAAACGCCCATACCCAGACCGAACAGGGTAAGACCGATCATGTAAACAACCAGAGAAATGCCCTTGTTGGCGATCAGGGGGAAGATCAGCATGACCAGACCGCCCACCAGAGAAACGATGGTACCGGCAACAGAAGCTTCCTTCTTGCCATACTTGTTGACGATCTTCTTGATGAAGGGCATGAAGAAGAACATGGGAATGAAACCAATCATCTGCACCACACCAGACAGCTGCGCCATGCCGAAATAGGTGGCAAACATGATGGTCACAGCGGTAGCGGCGGCGTTCATGCCCAGGAACATGCCCATGGCAGCCATCGTGGCGCCAACAGCGGGACGGTTCTTCATGAAGTTGCCGAAGGCCTTGAGAATGTTGAACTTTTCGCCGTCGTTGGTCTTGACGCTGTTTTCATCCACACGGAGGGTGATGTTCTTGATCATGAACAGGAAGCATACAAGACCCAGCACACCCATGATGGCTGCAGCGATGAACACACGGTTGCCCAGCAGGGTTTCAACCTGTACGCCGGTTTCGGGGTTGATGATGGGGTTGCCGCTGGCGTCAAATTCCTTGTGCCAGATCAGGGCGGGCAGGATCATGCCGGGCAGGATGTTGCCAACCATGGAGCCGATGGAACGCCAGGTGGACAGCTGAGCACGTTCGCCGGCATCTTCAGTCACCAGGGACAGCATGGAGCCGTAAGGCACATTGGCGATGGTGTAGAAGGCATCCCAGATGATGTAACCCACAATGAACAGCATGGCCTTGATGACCACGGGCGCCTTGGGGAAGGGCAGGAACACGGCAGCGCCGCCTACCAGCAAACCGAGTGCGCCGATGAGAATGTAGGTCTTGAACTTGCCAAGCTTATACTTGCGGCGGTCAGAGTCGATCAACGCGCCGATCATGGGATCGTTGACGGCATCCCAGATCTGCACCAGCAGAAGCAGGATGGACAGCAGACCGGTTTCCAGCGCCATGAAGACCAGCCAGAAAGTCTGCACGGTATTCTTCAGGGAGAAGCTCATGTTGCAGCCCAGATCGCCTGCAGCATAGGCAACCTTGTCGCGTATACCGAACTTGCGCTTGCCGTTTTCGTCCAGCTGGACGGGTTTCTTAGCCATTTGTACAACCTCACTTTTTCTTTGGTTTGCATACGCAAACCTGTAATATCGACAGAATAGCATATAAATGGAAAAAATGTAAGATGCAAATTTTTACATTTGTGTTATTTCTCTATATTTCGATCGAATTGTGACAAATTTGCGGGTCATGCCACTACAACAATTACGGAAAAATGCTATGTTAAGTTCCGTGAAGCGGGTCTTGAGCCGGCAAGGCAGTGGATGGAGCAAAAATGTCCCTGATGTGGCAAAATGTGTGGCAAACGAAAAGCACCGAAAACCCTTATAAATCAAGGCTTTGCGGCACTGTTTTGATGCGTAAATGTGGCAGATTATGTGGCAAAAACACAGAAAACAAAAAACGAGGTCATCCCCAAATGACCGAAAATGTCACAAAAAC
>JAFYLS010000077.1 GCA_017550035.1 Clostridia bacterium | reverse complement strand
GTGGCTGCTGCCTCCCTGCCCGCCATCGGCTAATCCTCCCCGCAAGTTTTTTCACCCCGTCTTCTTCGGAAGGCGGGGTTTTTCCTTGGAGGGGCTTGGGATTTTCTTGGGGGGAGTCTTGGGGATTCTATCCCCAAACCCCTGCAAGGGGACCAAGTCCCCTTGACCCCGCCTTTCGGGACACAGGCACGCCGTAACCAAGCAAATTCCCCGTGCCACTCAACACGCCAAACATTCCCCTGTGTTCCCATACAACAATCGACAGCAGTGCATCCAGCAAGACAGGGGCGAAGCCCCCGATCCGCAGTATTTCTCCGGAAACCGGAGAAATACGTAAACCTTCTTCAAAAAAGGAGCCGAGAGAGTAAACTCTCTCGCGTCCTTTTATTGAAGAAGAAGGTGCAGCGCGCACAGCGCCTGCTGCACCGGCGGATCGTTCAAACACAACGTGCCCTTACAGCAACATTGGCAGATTGCCGGAACCTTATATTCCCCTGGCAAAACACATTACCTCCCCATTGGGGCACTGCCGCATAGCACAGCCAACTATGACCAACACGGCGAGGGCCGGGAGGCTCAGCCTCCCGGTAGGGGTGCAGGGGGCAACGCCCCTTGCCACCGCCAGCTGCGACCAACACAGCGAGGGCCGGGAGGCTCAGCCTCCCGGTAGGGGTGCAGGGGCAACGCCCCTTGCAAAGGCTTGCCTTTTTTCGCAATTGGTTGTATCATAAACACAACGAACAATCATAAACAGGAGGCCTCTATGAACATCCCCTTCAAGGTCGATCAGGACTATATCGTCGCCGTCCGGCGCGAATTGCATATGTACCCCGAGCTGGCATGGGATCTGGACAAAACCTCTGCCCTCGTCCGCCGCGAGCTGGACAAACTGGGCATCGAATACGATTTTGAGAAATACGGCCGCAATACGGTGGTCGCCACCATGGGCAAAAAGGACGCCGACTTCACCATCGGCATCCGCGCCGATATGGACGCGTTGCCCATCCACGAAGCGGAAAACGGTCTGCCCTTCCGCTCGAAAATCGATAACCAGATGCACGCCTGCGGTCATGACGCCCATACCGCCATGCTGCTGGGCGCCGCCAAGGCCTTCAAGGAAATTGAAGACCAAATCCAGTGCCGCATCCGCCTTCTTTTCCAGCCCTGCGAGGAAAACAAGCCCTCCGGCGCACAGACCATGTGCAAGCACGGCGTGATGGACGATATCGACTGCATCATCATGTGCCATGTGAACTGCGTGGAAAAGACGGGCGTCATCAACTCCTGCAGCGGCATCACCAACGCCACCTCCTGCGCTTTTGAGATCACCACCCACGGCGAAGCCGCCCACGTGGCAGCACCCCATCTGGGCAAAGATGCGCTGGCCATGGGCGTGAAGATCTACGACGGGCTGCAGTTCCTCATCAGCCGCGAAGTGGACCCCTTTGATACCTGCGTGCTGGGCGTGGGCGTAATGGAAAGCGGAAAGACCATCGCGCAGGTGCCGGATTTCTGTCACATGCGCGGCTCCATGCGCTGCCTGAAGGAAAGCACCCGCGATAAGATGCAGGATCGCATCCGCAAGCTGGTCCAGTCCGTCTGCGACGATATGGGCGGCACGGGCGAAGTTTCTTTCGCCTCTGACCCCCTGCCCCCCGCCTACAACGACAGCAAGATGTACGATATGTTCCTGGAAAGCGCACAAAAGGTGACGGACAAGGTATCCGTGCTGGAGCCCTCTCCCGGCGGCGAAGACTTTGCCTATTATGAAAAGCACAAGCCCGGCCTGCTGTTCGGTCTGGGTCTGCGCAACGAAGAAAAGGGCTGCAAATACCCCGCACACAGCCCCCTGTGGTGCATTGACGAAAGCGGATTGCACTACGGCAGCGAAATGTTTGTACAGTTCGTGCTGGACCACATGAACAAGACGAAAAAGCACTGGGAGGTTTAAGCTATGGAAAACTTCTACTGCCAGCTGGATTATGAGCACGTCCCCTATATTTCCCCCGTTTCTCCCCACGGCAACCTGGCCAACAACGGCTGCGGCCCCTGCTCCGCCGCCATGATGATCGAACGCATGCTGGACATTCCCTATCCGCCGGAAGAGGCCGCCAAGCTGGCCAAAGCCTGCGGCGCCCGCGAGACCTTCGGCACCAACTTTTACATCTACGCCAAGGGTCTGGCAGAGCATTTTAACCTGAACGTCATCGATACCGAGGACGCCGAAGAAGCCATGCAGTTCCTGCGTGACAAGAAAGGCTTTGTGGTAGCCAACACCTACGGCGACCGGGAAGACTACATCGGCGTATTCTCCGACAGCGGCCACTATGTGCTGATCACCGGCATTGAAGGCGACATCATCTCCGTGCTGGACCCCATGTACCGCCCCGGCCGCTTTGACAAGCCCGGCCGCAAGGAAAAGGTACGCATGGACGGCACCACCGCCTACGCCCACTGGACGGTCATCCGCGACGACTGCCGCGAACGCCCCTTCTTCCTGTTCAGCAAGCCCGAATAACAAAAGCAAGCAGCAGCGCTTTAGGGCACGGCACATCCGCCGTGTCCTTTTTGCACCTCTTTTTCTTTCTCCGCATAGATTGATTCCGACAGCCTTTTTGTCGGAAAGGATTTGATGATGTGTCCTCTGTAACGTGGGCTTTCATAGGAACGCTGTTTCCGTTTTTGATGACATTGACAGGTGCGGGAAGCGTGTTCCTGTTCAAAAGACAGGCACTGCAGCAGAAAAGCGCCCTGTTTCTGCACTTCGCCGGCGGTGTGATGCTGGCTTCCTCGGTATTCAGCCTGATTCTTCCTGCCATCGGCAAAACCACGGATTCACCGTTTTTCCCGCTGCTGATCGGCATGGCAGCAGGTGCTTTCTTCCTGCTGATGCTGGAACCTTTTGCTCACCGTGGCTTTTTCCGTCAGTTCCCCGGCGCATCCGCTCTCAAAGGCGCAAGTGCCATGACGTTTCTTTCCATCACGCTGCACAACATTCCCGAAGGCATGGCAGTTGGCCTTTCCTTTGCGCTGGCGGCAAAGGGCGAAATCCCCCTGATGAGCGCGGTCACGCTGGCGCTGGGCATCGGTTTTCAAAACCTGCCGGAGGGCGCAGCCGTGGCATTGCCCCTGTGCCGGGACGGCATCAGCCGCTTGCGGTCCTTCCTGCTGGGCGCCTTCAGTGGCGTGATGGAGCCTCTGTCCGGCGTGTTGGCGGCGCTGCTGCTCAGCCGCGCACAAATACTGCTGCCCTGGATGATGCACTTTTCCGCCGGCGCCATGATCTACGTCACCTTCCGGGAAGTGCTGACCGCAAAGCAGGATACACCTTCTCCCCTCCCCGCCCTGTGCGCATTCCTCGGTTTCCTCCTGATGACGGTGATGGACGTTATGCTGGGATGAAGGCAGCCATCAAGAAGCCAAAAAGAAAAACCTGCCCCGGAGAGCAGGTTTCTTTTTATGTGCCGCGCAGTCTTTTTTAGGTAGGCAGACTGCCGCAGGTTAATCCCGGTCACATTTTTCCCGGCTCAGTTCGCTGAGATAGCCTGCCGTGATCACGCCGGAAGGCAGCGCCACAACCGCCACGCCAAACACAGAGGACACCATGGTCACCATTCTGCCAATAGTGGTAACGGGGTAGATATCGCCATACCCCACCGTGGTCAGGGAAATGGTGGCCCAGTAAACGGCCTCAAAAAAGCTGTGGAAGGACTCCGGCTCCACGTTGTAGATCACCAGCGCCGAGATAAAAATATAGGTAACGGCCATGGTCGCCACAGCAGACAAAAGCCGCTTCTGCTTCCTGAACACGTTAAGGATCACATAGAAGCTGCTGGAATACCGAAGAAACTTCAGCGCGCGCAGGATTTTCAGCGTTCTGAGCAGCCGGAACAGCTTCAGCAGACGCAAACCGCCGGTAAAGAAAGACACAGAGGGCAAAATGGCCAGCAGGTCGATCACCGCCATGGGCGTAAAGGGATAGATGATATAGGACAGCGCGCCTTTTTGCAACTTAATATCTGCAGTCCACAAACGCAGCAGATAGTCGATCACAAACACGCCCAACGTGATATACTCGATCCACTGGAAAACCGCATACGTTTCCTTAAAGGCCAGGGGAACAATGCTGGCAACGATGGAGATCATCATGATCAGGTCATACAGATAGCTGATCTTATTCCCTTCATCCGCCAGTTCAATGACCGTATAAATCTTTTTCCTCATGCATTCCGTCCTTTATGCCCGGTCTTTTCTTGTCAGCGCGCAGACCGTTTCGAGTGTTGTTTCTTTAGGTAGGAAATCTACCATGAGTTTGACATATTGGAATTTATCTAACAATTCCTCTAAAACCACTAGAAAATGGCTCTATATGGTGGTTTTTCGCTTGATTTGCTCGTTGCCTTATGTGGTTTCCCTTCATTCTTCCCTTATGAGGAAAAACAAGGGAAACTTTTTTATGCTCAGCTTACCACTTGGTCGAGCATCCGGGCGGAAGATCGCTTTGTTTCCCGGTTGGCATGGGCATAGATGTTCATGGTAGTTCCTACATCGGAGTGACCCAGAAGCTCCTGCACATCCTTGGGGGCTGCACCATTGGTAAGCAAGTTGGTGGTGAAGGTATGTCTGAGCAGATGGAAATGAAACTCTCCCAGATCAGGCATGACCTTTCTTGCTCTGCGGCAGACGCTGCTTACCGTTGCGGGGGATTCAAAGGCTCCGTCCGGTCTTACACAGACCATGGACAGTTCCTTATACCCCTCCGGTACTTCCTTAGTTCTCGGCAGGCTGTACACCTCGTAGTAGACCCGGTTCTTTTCCCTTACTTCCTTGTAGTAGTTGAGGGAATAAAGGGGGCCGTACTTCAAGCTGTTTTTGCTTTGTTCTGTCTTGGCCTTTCGCAGCAGTGCCGCCAAGGTGTCGCAGAAGTCCACGGTACGGATTTTCTTCCGCTTGGTGGTGCCAATCTCCGTCTTGTGTCGCTTGCCGTTGTAGCGCATACTGCGCCGCACGGTCAGACACTGATTGTCCAGGTCAATGTCCTGCCAGGTCAGTGCGCAGGCTTCTCCAATCCGAAGTCCGGTGTAATAGGCGATTTGGATGGGCAGCAGTGCCGGATTCTCTTTCTGCTTCAGATAGTCCGTCAGCTTGACGTACTGCTCATAGGTGATCACATTGGAAGTTGCTTCCTCGTCATCATCTTCCGCAAAGAGGTTTGAATCCTCCGTCTGCCACCGCCATACCACATACTCCATAGGATTGAAGTTTAGCAGCTTCTTCGGGAACACCGCAAACTTGAATACCCGTTGAAGCACCGCCGCAAACTGCCGGAGATAACCCTTGCTGAGTGGCTGCGCCGTTGTACCATCAGGGTTCTTTTCACCGAAGCAGAGATAATCCACATAGGCTTGCAGATGTTCCATGGTGATGGATTTCAGCTTCCGTTTAGCGATAGGGTGTTTCTTGATGCGTTCCGCAGTACTGTGATATAACATCACGGTACCGTTACTGAGGTTGCTGGGCTTCAAACTTTCTTCCACCCATATATCCAGTAATTCACCTACCGTCATCTTGTCAGATTTGGCTACGAACTTTTTGGAATCGTAGTCCTCCATCGCCTTGCGGAGCATGGCTTCCGTTTCGCTCTTACTATCGGTGCCGGGGAACTCCTTCTGAACTCTGTTACCGCTTTCGTCTTCGATGTAGAAGCGGTAGTACCACTTCTTGCCCTTTTTTCTTACAGATCCTTTTGCCATAGATAATACTTGGTCTCCTTTCTTACCCGTGGCAATCGGAACTTATGACTATGTTGTGCGTGAAATAATGTCACTGGTCGATTGTATTGCTGCAATCGGCCTTTTCGCATTTTTACAATGCTCTTATTTAGCTGTCAAAGTGCCACGGTTAGTCGTTGTTTCCATTCAGTCGATCACGGGCTTCCATAGGGAGTTTGAATAACTCGTTGGTAATCTTACCACCCTTGCCGTAATCGTAGATATGTAACAGTCCGTCCATGTAGCGCTTCATATCCTCGATGATGGGATTCATTTCCTGCTGGTAGACCCGTTCCACAATGGCACCGGATTCGATGGCATAACGCATGAGAGATTCTTTCAGTCCTTCATCGGTAGCTACCTGATCCGTCTTTTCCATAGCTCTTGCAAAATGTACCGCATATACGGAGTACAGATCAATGATGTTGCACAGGTGGCCTGCCAGGAACTGCTGATAGGCTTCGGAGCCAATCACGCTGTCCATTTCTTTCAGGTAGCTGTCCAGATGCTCGGTGATCTGTATTCTGCATTTTGTGTAGCTATCGTATTCCTTTGCGTCGGAAAGACCGGTGAGCCATTCCGGGGTTGTCAGAAGTGCATCTGCGATAGATACGATCAGATACCGCTTCTCAGGATCGACACCCTTGGATTCATAGCGCTGTATGGTGGATTTGTTTACACCAAGTCGTT
>JAFYLS010000076.1 GCA_017550035.1 Clostridia bacterium | reverse complement strand
TGGATTGTTTGACAGCCTGGATCCCATGCTGGATATTTTCCGTAAGCATCATCCCGACACGCCGATTCTGCTGGGTACCCGTTTGCATGTACAGTATGAAGTGAACAATGAAGAATCCCGTGAAAAGCGCGACAAAAAGCGCGAATTCCAGCGTGCATGTGTGGAACGCCGCCGGGCAGAAGGTGATAGGAACATCTATTTCATTGATGGACGTACTGTGCTGAACGAAGCGGCTGACGAATGCCTGGTGGACGGTGACCATCCGACCGATCTTGGCTTCTGGCTGATTGCCAAGGGCCTCAAACCTGTGCTTGAAAGCATCCTGAAGGGAACCTATAACGTATGAATCAGGAAGAAAGAATTTTTGCCGGCTTCATGTTTAACCCCGGTGCTCCGGAGTTGGTGGCAATAAAGCGGCGCTCTCATGACTTAAGCCGGGAATACAGTGCATTGTCTGAAACAGAAACCGAGAGGCGTACGCAGATTTTGTCCGAAATACTGGGAAAAATGGGTCAAGGCGTGTACATGCAGGGTCCAATCTTCTTTCATTACGGAAAACATACCGAAGTAGGTAATTGGTTCTTTGCAAACTATAACCTGACTGTACAGGATGATGCCAAAGTAATCATTGGTGACGGTGTCATGTTTGGACCCAATGTAACGATTGTGACGCCTGTGCATCCGCTTGTTGCGTCGGAGCGGGGATGTATGTACGATGAAAACGGAAACATCAATCACTTGTGCTATGCAAAACCTGTAACGATTGGAAATAATGTGTGGGTCGGCGCAAATGTAACAATTTGCGGCGGCGTAACAATTGGCAATGGATGCGTGATCGGTGCCGGCAGTGTAGTTACGCGCGATATTCCAGACAATACCTTTGCAGCCGGTGTGCCCTGTAAAGTGATCCGCGTGATTACGGACAAGGACAGCATGATTCATCATCCGGAGATTTTAGCCGGATGCAAACCAATTGAATAAACGGAGAGCAGAAATGAAGAAAGTACTTTTTCTCGGAGATTCCATCACGGATGCTCAGCGGTCCTATCAGGAAGATGAGCACCATTACATCGGTCAGGGCTATACGGAAATGGCGGCCGGAAAGCTGGCGTATGCCCATCCCGGTGAATATGAGTTCACCAATAAAGGCATCAGCGGAAACCGCATTGTCGATCTGTATGCGCGGATCAAAAAGGACTGCTGGAATCTGAAACCGGATTATATCAGCATTCTGATCGGCGTCAATGACGTGTGGCATGAACTGGAAGAAGAAAACGGCGTGGATGCCAAGCGGTTTGACCATATCTATCGTACATTGATCCAAGAAACGATAGAGCGTTTGCCGGAATGCAAAATCATGCTGATGGAACCCTTCAGTCAGCCGGGTTATACCATGGGTCATGATGAATACAATGATACTTTCAGGAGCGAAACAGAAAAGCGTGCCGCAATTGTCGGAAAAATAGCAGAAGACTTTGGTATGGTTTTTGTGCCTCTTCAGAAAGACCTGGACGAAGTGAGTAAAAAATACGGATATCAGGTGTGGGCGGAAGACGGCGTACATCCTACGCTGACCGGAAATGCCTTCCTGGCTAAGAAGTGGATGGAAGGCTTTGAAAAGTTGGTTCAAACTAAAGAATAAGGAGCGCGTAACGTGAAAAAGGTACTGTTTCTTGGAGATTCCATTACTGATGCAGTGCGGAGTTATTCGGAAGATGAACATAATTATATTGGTCAGGGTTATGCGCTGATTGCAGGCGGTCAGCTGTCAATTGAAAACCCGGGCGAATATCAGTTTACCAATAAAGGCATCAGCGGAAACCGCATAGTTGATCTGTATGCCCGAATTAAAAAGGACTGCTGGAATTTGCAGCCTGATTATGTCAGCATTCTGATCGGCGTAAACGATGTGATGCACGAACTTGAGATTGGAAACGGTGTGGATGCCGAGCGTTTTGAGCACATCTATCGTACGCTGATCAAAGAAACATTGGAACGGCTGCCGGAGTGCAAGATCATGCTGATGGAGCCTTTCTGTCTGCATGGCGTTTGTACGGATCCCTATTACGATATTTTCCGCAGCGAAGTTGAGAAGCGTGCATCGATCGTGAAACAACTTGCCGAAGAGTTTAAGTTGGTATTTGTGCCGTTTCAGGAAGCGTTTGATAAAATGAGCGCTGAATTTGGCGTCGAGTGCTGGTGCAAGGACGGCGTACATCCTACCATTGGCGGACATGCATTCATGGCTGAAAAATGGCTGGAAGGATTTGCTGAATTGTAAGGTTCGCTTTAGGAGACAGGCTGTCAAACAGGCAGCCTGTTTTTATATGCATTGCTGTGCTTTACGGATTAAAAAAAGTATGATAAAATATATATTCAAGTGCATTTAGGAGGGATGAGATGGGTCTGTTTGCACAGCTGCAGGAAAATCCTGTGGGTTTTCTGATTGGATTTCTGTACGCTGCACCTGCGGTGCTGATCGCGCTGACACTGCATGAACTGTCTCACGGATACGTGGCGCTTCGCTGCGGAGATCCTACGGCACAGATGATGGGAAGGCTTACCTTTAATCCGCTCCGGCATTTAAATCTGTTTGGCACCATCTGCATGTTTCTGTTCGGTGTGGGTTGGGCCAATCCTGTGCCTGTCAATCCTCGAAATTTCAGGAACTTCCGGCGGGATGATTTTCTGGTATCCATTGCAGGGATTGCTACGAATCTGCTGCTTTACATTTTCAGTGTGATCATCTCTTCTACTATCATTCGCATCATGTTTACAGGAGAAGTGTTTACACCTGAACTGGGCAGTTTCTTTCTAAGCAGCGATGGCATGGGTTATCATTATCTTCAGGCAGGGCAGGAAAATGTGGGGTTTGATCTTTTTCAAATACTGGGGGGCAAGCAGCTTTGGCTGCAGCATGTACTTCGGTTTTTGACAAATTTCGGGATCTGCAATCTGAGTTTGGCACTCTTTAATCTGCTGCCTTTCCCGCCTTTGGACGGATACCGTTTGTTCAATAACATTCTTTTCAAAAACCGCATCCGGATTCCCTATCGAGTGATGCAATTCCTGATTATCGGTCTTCTGGTAGTGAACTATGCTACCAATTGGATCGGGAAGATCATTTCTTCCGTAGTTTATGCAGTTCAGTCTGGGATTCTGTTTGTAATTCTGCCTTTGTTTGGGATGAGTTAAGATGGCGCTTACATTACATTTAAGTCAGTTTGACGGACCTCTGGACATGCTTTTGTTCCTGATTGGAAAAGCCAAAGTGGACATCAAGGATATTTTTGTGTCCGAGGTTACGGACCAGTATATTCAGTCGGTGCAGAATGCGCCTGATTTGGATATGGATGATGCCAGTGCTTTTATCAACATGGCAGCTACTTTGATTGAAATAAAAAGCCGTTCTCTGCTGCCCAAAGTACGGGTGGAAGAAGGGGAGGAAGACCCAGAACAGGCACTGATTCGACAGCTGGAAGAATATCAGCGGGTAAAGCAGATGGTGGAAGATATGCAAGGTTTTGAACAAGCTGCTGCGCAGATGTTTGCCAAGCTGCCGGAGGAATATCCGCTGCCGCCTCCCAGTTTTGAACTGACCGGACTTACGCTGAGTGGGCTGATCAAAGCATTTGCCCGCGTTATGGAACGCGCTAAAGTGAATGAAGAAGAGGAAGAGGGAAATCATTATGCGCCTCGTCCTATCATTCGCGATGAATATGATATTCCCGGCTGCATGAAGCATATCGCCAGGAAATTGAAAAAAGGCTGTGTCCGGTTTACGGAACTGTTTTCTGATCATCCTACCCGGGATGAAGTGGTAACCCTGTTTCTGGCGCTTCTGGAGATGATTCGTCTTGGAAAGGCAGAAGTGGTACAGGATCAGGTGTATGAAGAGATTGTGCTTAGTCCCAGAAACCGCGTGGAGGATGACACAGTACCGGAGGGAGAAAAGTAAAGCATGGAAATCAAGGAACTGTCCCATGTGATAGAAGCTATTTTGTTTGTGGCGGGAGAACCTGTAGAACTCAAAGAACTGCAGCGTGCTCTTGAGGCTACGGAATTGGAAGTAAATGCTGCCGTGGATATGCTGGATAATGACTGCGCTTTCCATCGCCGCGGAATTTATTTGAAGCGCTTTGGCGGACATGTGCAGTTGACTACACGTGCTGATTATGCACCTTATGTAGAGCGGCTGCTGCAGCCCGTTCAGAAACAGTCGCTCTCCCAATCTGCTATGGAAACACTGGCAGTGGTAGCCTATCGTCAGCCGGTTACAAAAATGGAGATCGAAGCTGTGCGCGGTGTGAAATGTGATTATTCGGTACAGTCTCTGGTCAATAAAGGGCTGATCGAAGAAGTAGGGCGCAAGGAAACGCTGGGCCGTCCTATTCTGTACGGAACAACAGATGAATTTTTGTCTCATTTCGGATTGCAGACGCTGGATGACCTGCCTTTGCCTGAAGAACTGACGCAGGAAAAGCAGATTGCAATGGAGGAACCGCTGGTTCCTTGAAAAGAAAAGCGGAAGCTGCAATGGCTTCCGCTTTTTCTGTATGATAGAACACTGAGAGGGGCAGATTGATTATGGTAGAAAGCTTGCAGACGTTTCATGATCGCGTGGATGGTTTTCAACGCGACAGCTTGCCGCATGAATATGGTTTTTCGACTTCTGCAGGCTTGGAAGCAAAAGTAGATGCATGGGGCGGATTGAAACCTTATTTCGGTAATACAGTGATCTACGAATTGGACAATGAGGTTAAGGTGGCGCTTTCTAAACGTCAGGTGCTTCTGCATCACCGGATCAGCGAATGCCTGGCTGTGCCTATAAGTCCGGAAACTTTTCATATCACGCTGCATGATCTGATCAGCTCTTCTGATGAATATGTCATTGCGAAAGAGGTGAAGCATACGGGAGAATGCGCAAAGGCATTGCTGGAGGAGATAAAAGAAAGAGGAATCCCGCCTATTCGTATGGTCAGCACGCATGTTTTCAGTATGGTCAATACTAGTATCGTCATGGGTTTTGCACCGGAAAGGGAAAAAGACTGCGGGACTTTGATGGCGCTTTATGAACGTTTTCATGCGGTGAAACCTCTTTCCTGGGGGCTGACACCTCATGTGACACTGGCATACTATAAACCTGGTTATTACAACCAGGAATGGACCAAACGAATAAACGGTGTATTTCATGAAGCGGAAAGCATGCCGCCTGTGCGTATCACGCTTTCACCCGAAGCTTTGTTTTACCGTACTTTCAGAGATATGAATACATATCTTTGAGGAACAGAGAAAAGCCCGTTTCAATATGCGCAAAATGTGAAATAATGTATTGACAGATATGCCTCAGCATGATATTCTACTTGCGGAAATCCGATAAATTAAGTCGGAATTAAAGGAGGGTGAAACTTGAAGCTGTCAACCAAGGGAAAATACGGTTTGTATGCCATGGTTTTTCTGGCGCAGCATGATGGGGAAGGCCCTCAATCCTTAAAAGCGATTGCAGATTTGGGATTGCCTGAACAATATCTGGAACAGCTGCTGGGAGCGTTGCGCCGTGCAGGACTGGTTACCACTGTACGAGGCGCGCAAGGCGGTTATCAGCTGGCCGCAGACCCTGGTGATATTACTGTGCTGGACATTATTGATGCCATGGAAGGTCCGGTAAATTTTTCTGATTGCCTCAGCGCACCCAAGAATGCATGCCCTCGCGGAGAAAATTGCCCAACGCGCGGCGTTTGGGAATATCTTACTGTCAAGATCAATGATTTGCTAAAAGGCGTGAGCCTTAAAGATATGGTGGAAAACAACGTGTCTTTACAGGTGGAAGGAGAAAATGAATGAAACGCATTTATATGGATAATGCCGCAACAACCTCTGTTGCGCCCGAAGTACTGGAACAGATGATTCCTTATTTCACCCAGGTGGGCGGCAACCCCTCCAGCATCCATTCCAACGGACGGGAAGCCAAGCGGGCACTGGAAAATGCCCGTCGTCAGGTGGCCGAGATTCTGGGTGCATTACCTCAGGAAATTTATTTTACCTCCGGCGGTTCGGAAAGCGATAACTGGGCCATCAAAGGCGCTGCTTTCCAGATGAAGGAAAAAGGAAAAACGCACATCATCACTTCCGCTATTGAGCATCATGCTGTGCTTCATACCTGTGAATGGCTGGAAAAGCAGGGCTTTACTGTCACTTATGTGCCGGTGGATGAATTAGGTGTGATCGACCTGAAAGCGCTGGAAGAAGCCATTAACGAAAACACCGGTCTGATCACCGTTATGGCAGCCAACAATGAAATCGGAACCATTCAGCCGGTGAAGGAAATCAGCCGTATTGCAAAGGAACATCAGGTGCTGTTTCATACGGATGCTGTACAGGCTGTAGGCGCTATGCCGATTAATGTGAATGACTGGCAGGTGGACATGCTGTCCCTGTCCGCTCATAAATTCCGCGGCCCCAAGGGCGTAGGCGTGCTGTATGTACGCAAAGGCGTGCGCCTCAATTATCTGGTGCACGGCGGTGCCCAGGAGCGGGGCAAGCGCGCTGGTACTGAAAACCTGCCGGGTATTGTGGGTCTTGCTGCTGCACTGAAGCGTGCTTATGACCATCTGGATGAGGTAGTTGCCCGCGAGATCGCTTTGCGGGACAAGCTAATCAACGGTATCCTGGAAAGTATTCCTTATACTCGTTTGAACGGTCACAGAGAAAACCGACTGCCCAATAACGTGAACGTTTCTGTGCAGTACATTGAAGGTGAAGCCTTGCTGCTGCGTCTGGATCTTGCCGGTATTGCCGCATCTTCCGGTTCTGCCTGCACTTCCGGTTCTCTGGATCCTTCCCATGTGCTGCTGGCTATTGGCTTGCCTCACGAAATTGCACACGGCAGTCTGCGCCTTACGCTTTCGGACGAAACCACCGAGGAAGAAGTGGATGAAGTGCTGCGTGTATTGCCCAACATCGTTAACACGCTCCGAAACATGTCACCGCTTTATGAAATGATTCTCAAGGAGGCCAAATAATTATGTACGATGAAAAAAACGGTACCATGTACAGCGAAAAGGTCATGGACCATTTTGCCAATCCCCGCAATGTGGGCGAAATTGAAAATGCCGACGGCGTTGGCACTGTTGGAAATGCCAAGTGCGGCGATATTATGAAAATGTACATCAAGGTTGAGAACGGCATCATTGTGGATGTAAAGTTCAAGACCTTTGGTTGCGGCGCTGCCATTGCCACCAGTTCCATGGCGACCGAGCTTGTAAAGGGAAAGACGCTGGAAGAAGCCTGGAACCTGACCAATAAGGCAGTGGCGGATGCGCTGGATGGTCTGCCCCCTGTAAAGATGCACTGTTCTCTGCTGGCTGAAGAAGCAATTCATGCGGCTATCGACGATTATCGCAAGGCACATCCGGAAGAATAAGGCGGTACACACCGCCTTTTTCTGCTGTGCGGCCTTTGTGTAGAAAAGGAAAAATATGGCAGAAAATCAGATTCACGGCAATATTGAGGGCATTCGCGCTTCTGCTTTGCAGGAGATGGCCATGCTCTATGAATATCCCTTTGAGTTGGATGAATTTGCGCCGCAGGAGCTTTTGAAAATCCTTGCGGCTTATTCCTGCGCGCTGAACAGAGAAATTGCCATGTACATCAGCCGTGATAATGATGTACTGGATATTGTGATCGGCGTGACGGACAGTGTGCCGCTGAGCAGCTGGCGTTTGCGCCGCAATGCCCGCCGCCTTTCCTGTGTGCGCTGTATCCATACCCATCCCAATGGCACCGCGCAGCTTTCCGGCCCCGATCTTTCTGCACTCCGAAGTCTGATGCTGGATTCCATGTGCGCAGTGGGTATTGATGAAAAAGGCCATGTAAACGGCGTCAGCGCTGCATTTCTTGGCGAAAAAACCAAGGGCGTTCCGGCGATTATTGAAACGGATATTGTTCCGCTCAAGCGCCTGCCGCAGCGTGCATGGATGGAACAGATTCTTCAGTCGGATGAACTGGTCATGCAGGGCGAAGATGAGTCTTTGGCAGACGAGCCGGAAAGAGCACTGCTGATTTCCATTGACAATGAAAAATCTCTGGAAGAATTGGAAGCACTGGCAGAAAGTGCCGGCGCAAAAGTTGTTGGGAAAGAACTGCAGAAACGCCCCAAGCCGGATACTGCCACGTATGTTGGCAGCGGAAAGGCTGCATCTTTGCAGCTGACGGCGCAAAGTCTGGATGCGGACGTGATCATCGTGGACGATGAATTGACCGGTGCTCAGACCAGAAATCTGGAAGAAGCTACCGGCGTCAAGGTGATTGACCGCACTACGCTGATTCTGGATATCTTTGCGCAGCGTGCCAAGAGCAACGAAGGTAAACTGCAGGTTTCTCTTGCACAGCTTAAATACCGTGCAGGCCGTTTGATGGGTCAGGGTCTCGTAATGTCCCGTCTGGGCGGCGGCATCGGCACCCGCGGCCCTGGCGAAAGCAAGTTGGAAATTGACCGCAGACGCATTCGTGACCGCATTACCGATTTGAAGCGTGAACTGGCGAATCTGGAAAAGCAGCGCGAATTGCGCCGTAAGAACCGCGAAAAGAATGCTATCCCTGTGGTGGCTTTGGTGGGTTATACCAATACAGGCAAATCCACGTTGCTAAATAAAATCACGGATGCCGGCGTTTATGTACAGAACCAGCTGTTTGCTACGCTGGATGCCGTTTCCCGAAAGGTGACTCTGCCGGATGGCGGTGAATTCCTGCTGGTGGATACGGTCGGGTTCATCAGCAAACTGCCTCATGATCTGGTGGAAGCATTCCATTCCACACTGGAAGAAGCTGCTCTTGCTGATGTGCTGGTAATCGTATCGGATGCTACAAATCCCGACACTTATCAGCAGCGTGAAGTGGTGGAGGAAGTGCTTGCTACGCTTCATGCCGATACGCAGCCACGAATTGAAGTTCTGAATAAGTGTGATGCCGATAACGGAGATAAACCGGTGATTATTCCCGGCGCATTGAGGATTTCGGCTAAAACAGGTACAGGAATTGATACGCTGCTGTCTGCCATTGCAAGGCACATCCGGGCTGCAGAGCAGATCTTTGAAGTGCTGGTGCCTTTTTCCGAATACCGCATGGTCAGCGAGCTCCACGGCAAAGGCCGTGTACTGGATGAAACCTATGAAGACAACGGAACCCGTATCCGCATTGCGTTGAAACAGGAAGATCTGGGTCAGCTATCTGCCCGATATGGCGCGCACTATTTTTCTCGAATCGAAAACTGATAGATCAATATAGTTTTTGGGGAATAAGAAGCCGTTTCATTCCGTTTTATCATATGACAATGTTTGGAGGCACAAATGCTGCAGCGACTGCTATCGCTTTTCCTCCTGATGCTTTCACTGGGAGAAAGCACTTTGACCGGTTATGTCAGTGAAATGAACTTGGGCGGTAACCTGTTTCTGGTGAACCGCGATTTTGCTGTGTCTGCAGATTATGTACCGGAAGATTTGGTGCTTCCGGACGTTAAAAGAACAGGAAATACGGTCATGATGCGACAAGAAGCGGCCCATGCGCTGGAGCAGCTGTTTGCAGCGGCAAAAGAAGAGCAGGGATATACGCTGGTTGCTATTTCGGGTTACCGAAGCTATCGAACCCAGAGCAATATTTTTTCGCGGAAGGTAGATAGTGTAGGAAAAAAAGCGGCTATGCTGCTTGTGGCCCCTCCCGGTACAAGTGAACATCAATTGGGGCTTGCCATGGATATCGGATGTCAGGGTGAGATAGGTCTGGAAAGCAGTTTCGGCCGAACACAAGAAGGTGCCTGGGTGGCCCAAAATTGTCATCGTTTCGGCTTTATTATCCGCTACAAAGAAGAGTGGACGGATATTACAGGCTATGCCTATGAACCCTGGCATTTGAGGTATGTCGGTAAGGAACACGCACAGCGTATTTATGAACTGGATATTCCCCTGGAATACTATATTGATGAATTGCGGAATGCGCAGTTTGCGCTACTTGAAGAAAAGGAGTGAGCAGCATCAGACGCTGTATAAAAATATTTCTGATTTGTGTGATGACGCTGCTCGTGCATACGGGTCATTCTGAAAATGTTCCGGAGTGGACATATCCCATATCTCCCGAAATATTGGCAAACAACAACGGCTATATCACATTAGCCAATAAAGAGAATCTGCTGGATTCTAAATATGCGCCCAAAGATCTGGTCGAAATGAAGCTGAGAAGCGTGGTAGCCGATGATGAACTGCGCAAAGAAGCTGCAGAAGCGCTGGAACGCATGTTTGTGGAAGCCGAAAACGACGGATATAAATTGTATGTGAAGAGCGCATACAGAAGCTACAGCACACAAAATACCATGTATTACAATCGTCTGGATAAAATGGGTTATGATGATGAGCTGGTGGCTTATCCGGGGGCAAGCGATCATCAGACGGGATTGGGCGTGGACGTACTCAATTACGAATGGACCCAGAAAGACGGAATGAATGAGAAATTTGCCCGCACGGAAGAAGCACAGTGGCTGGCAGCTCATTGTCATGAATTTGGGTTTGTAATTCGTTATGAAGCGGATAAGGAAGAACTTACCCAGATTAAGTACGAACCTTGGCATTTGAGATATGTCGGAAAAGAAGTGGCGAAGTATATGTATCAGCAGCATCTGTGCCTGGAGGAATTCACCGAAGACTGGCAGAACTATATTGCTGAATATGAAAAATTGGGGATGACCTTTGACGAACTGCTGAAAGTCCGCGCCCGTCCCAATGAAATTCTTGTGGTAGATGTCAGCGAAGACGGGGAAGAAGACTATTCCATGTTTTATTAATGGATCGATGAACGGAGAAAGAGCTTATGGCGGTATCTTTGCGGGATAAGCTGAGAAGCGCAGCTCCTCTTGCCAGTAAGCCTGCAGCACCGCAGTCCGGTGATTGCTTGTGCAGGCGCCATTGTTATGCTCCGGCAGATCAATATTTGCCGTTTCGGCTCTCCGGACAGGTGCTTTCCCTGATGCAGGGTGTTTCCATGCAGGATTTACGCAGGGAAGAGATCCTGTTTCTGGATACAGAAACAACCGGATTATCCGGCGGTGCCGGAACGGTAGCTTTTCTGGTGGGCGTAGGTTTCTTTGAAAATGACCAGCTGATTGTGGAACAGTATCTGATGCGGGATTATGACGAAGAGATACATGTGCTCACAAAGGTTGCTGCTGAAATGGAAAAACGCAGCGTTCTATGTACTTTTAACGGCTTATCGTTCGATTTGCCTTTGCTTCGCTCCCGTGGTGTGATGCAGCGTATCCGCCTGAAGGAGCCTGTGTTTCATCTGGATTTGCTGCACGCATCCCGGCGTGTGTGGAAACTGCGCTTAAAGAGATGCAACCTGACTGCTTTGGAAGAAGCGGTATTGGGCCGCGTGCGTGTGGATGATTTGCCTGGCGCATTGGTGCCGGAAAGGTATTTCCGCTATCTGAAGGAAAAGGATATATCCCTTTTGGAAGATGTGCTGGACCATAACAGGCAGGATATAGCTTCCCTTGCAGATATTCTCAGGCACTTGATGAAACTGCATGAATCTCCGCTGGATGCAGGGTTCGGAGAGGATATATACAGCCTTGGCAGGATTTATGAAAAACGCGGCCAGATAGAAGGCGCGCGAAAATGCTACCGTGCTGCAAGTAAAGGGGCCACTGTGTGGATGGCTCAGACCAGCCTTGCCGAAAGTTTGCGCAGAACAGGCGAATTTGAACAGGCAGCGCAGGCATATGAAAATGCGCTGTGCGTCAAATGCAGCGATATTCAGGTGCATATCGCCCTTGCAAAGCTGTATGAACATCGTCTGAAGGACCTGCATGCTGCACTGAAACATACGAGGCAGGCACTGATGCTGGGAGCGGAGAAAGAAAGCACAGATCTTGCACCGATACAAAAACGTTATGAACGGCTGATGCTCAAAATAAGGAGGAACGACTAATGGGATTTTTTGATGTATTCAAGATCAATGCAGCGCTCAAACTGCATCAAAAGGGTGACTTCGATGGGGCGCAAAAAGCTTATGAGGAACTGTATCAGAGCGGCTGTCACCGTGCTTTCTACCTGCTTCCGTATTCCGTGCTGCTGCTGCGCAAAGGCGGAGAGGCGAATTATCAGAAAGTAAAAGAGATCCTGCGTGTAGCGGAAAAGGCCAAGGATTTGACGCCTGAAAAGCGTCAGCAGCTGCAGATGAACTATGCAGTGGCACAGTATGCACTGGGTGAAATGGAAAAGGCCATTCATCTACTGGAGGCCTCTCATCGGAAAAATCCCTGCGGTTTGACATATCAGGCATTGGGTTTCCTGTATGTGGAACTGGGAGATTTGGAAAAAGCCATGGCATTCAATCATGAAGCGCTGGATTATGATGACGAAGATCCTGTAGTGTTGGACAATCTGGCGCAGACGTATTACCGTTTGGCCAATGACAAGGAAAAAGCGCTGGAGTACTTTAAGAAAGCGAATGAGATTAAAGCTACGCAGATTGATACGCTGTATTTCCTGGCCTTGTATGATATTGAAAACGGCAATCGGGCTGCCGCACGTGAAAAGCTGGAGACTGCGCTGAAAGGCAGTTTCTCACCGCTGAATCATGCCACGCGCGATAAGATTAATGCGCAGCTTGCTGCAATCTAAAATCAAAAATTTTGCATAAAACAGCCGCATGCGGTCATGCTATCCTTGAGGAAATGGAGGGGATAGGAATGAAGCATACGGCTGTTTTCAGGTTTGCTGCTGCATTGTGTGCGTGGTTATGCTTAACCGGGCAGGTACAGTGTGCCAATGCGCAGGCGTTGGAGGAAACGATTCCCATTACTTTGACAGCCCCCAGTGTGATGCTGGTGGAAAGCGAAAGCGGAGCAATCATATTTGAACGGAATGCGGATGAAAGGCGGCCTGTTGCATCGGTTACAAAACTCATGACCGTTCTGATTGTGATGGAAAAACTTGAAAACGAAGAAATCTCCCTTACAGATCAGGTGACGGTTTCTGCAAATGCTGCTTCGATGATTGGGTCGCAGGCATTACTGGATGCACATCAGGTATATCCTTTGGAAACGCTGTTGAAATCAACTATTGTGGCAAGCGGAAATGACAGTGCTGTGGCTTTAGCAGAGTATATTGCCGGTACAGAAGAAGCTTTTGCGGCGCTGATGAATGAGCGGGCACAGGCACTTGGCATGAAGAACACGCATTATGCGAACTGCACGGGACTTCCGGCGCAGGAGCAATATACCACAGCACGGGATATCAGTATGCTTTGCCGTGAAATGGCTAAACATGAAAACTATCACAAATATGCGACCATCTGGATGGATCAATTGACGCACCCCAGCGGCAGAGTGACAGATCTGACCAATACAAACCGTTTGGTGCGGTTTTATACGGATTGTGATGGTTTTAAGACGGGTTCTACCAATGAAGCCAAGTATTGCATAGCTGCTACCGCACAGCGCAATGGTATGCGTTTGATCGCGATCGTTTTAGGTGCAGAAAGCGGACAAAAACGGTTTGATGAAGCTCGCGCAATGCTGGATTACGGATTTGCTACATATCGGCGAACAACGATTGGCAAGCAAGGCGACAGGCTTGATGTCTATGTGCCTGTACGTCTTGGCGTGCAGGAGCAGGTTGAAGCTGCTTTGGGTCAGGATATTACATTACTACTGAAATCAGGTCAGGAAAAGCAGATCACGCTTGAAACTGATTTAATAGAATCTGTTCAGGCGCCTGTGGAAAAGGGGACGGAAATCGGTGTAGTAAAGGTCATCATGAATGGCGAAATTATTGCCCGCATCCCTGCTGTTGCAGCGGATGATATCCGCTTGCCCGGATTCATTGAAGGTCTGACAAGAATTGGTGATGAATGGAAATAAAGAAAGGAAGTACCGGTAAGGTACTTCCTTTTGTAATATGCTTAAATGATTACTTCAGGGCATCGATCGCACGGCGGATAAAGCCGTCGTTATCTTTCAGCGCCTGAACAGCAGCATCCTTTTCAACCTGTACAGTGCCCATTACAATGGCAGCCTTGGTATTCTTATCAGCGGCAAGGTAAAGCTTTTCGGCTTCTTCGCGTTCCACATTCAGTGCCTTCTGCACGATGCGTACCGAACGGTCCTGCAGCTTGATATTGCTGGGTTTCATGTCCACCATCAGGTTGCGGTATACTTTGCCCAACTGAACCATGGTTAGGGTGGAGAGCATGTTCAGTGCAAGTTTGGTAGCAGTACCGGCCTTCAGGCGGGTAGAGCCGGAAAGAATTTCGGGCCCGGTGGGCATTTCGATGGCAATATCGGCATAGCCGGAAATAATGGTGTTTTCGTTGCAGGCCAGTGCCAGGGTTAATGCGCCGACGGAACGGGCATAAGTCAATCCGCCTACGCAATAAGGGGCATATCCGCTGGCGCTGATACCGACTACGCAGTCCTTTTCGGTCACGTTCAATTCCTTAAGTGCAGCTTCACCCAGTTCAGGTTTATCTTCTGCGTTTTCAACAGCGTTGCGCAGGGCGTAGTCGCCGCCGGCAATAACACCCATAACCAGGGTATTGTCTACACCAAAGGTGGGAGGGCATTCAGAAGCGTCCAGTACGCCCAGACGGCCGCTGGTGCCGGCGCCCATGTAAATCAGACGGCCGCCTTCCTTGAGACGGGCAGAAATAGCTTCCACAGCCTTGCCGATGGCAGGCAGCGCCTTTTCAACTGCTTCGACAGCCTGACGATCGATTTTATTCATCAAGACAGCGGCTTCGATAGGAGAAAGAATATCCAGATTCTGGCTGTCCAGATTTACCTGTTCAGTTACAAGACGATCAAATTCCATGGAGAAACCTCCTGCAAGTGTAATCTATAAATCTATTATACATTTGTTGAGCAGAAAAAGCAACTTACTCCCTTGATAAATGCAGAAAAAACATGGTATAATATTTCAACAACAATTCAAAGGAGCAATTTTATGCTGATTATAGGCATTGACGGCGGCGGAACGAAAACAGATGCGGTGCTTTGTGATGAAAGCGGCCGCGTGTTGCGCCGTATAAAAGGCGGCCCTTCCAGTCCTACAAGCCTTGGTCCCAATAAGGCAGCGGAGAATATACGCCAGGTACTTGCAGCTTTGCTGAAAGATCAGGGTTTGAACACGGAGATTGATTCGATGTTCGCAGGTCTTTCCGGCGGCGGTGTGGGCAACAATCCTGAATTGATGAAAAACTATCTGCTTGAAATGGTACCCAATTGTAAGGTGATGCGTAACTATAACGATGCAGTGAATGCATTGCGCAGTGTTATTCCGGATGGGGATGCAGTATCTGTAATTTCCGGAACAGGCTCCAGTGTATTTGCCTGTATTGACGATAATATGCAGCAGATTGGCGGATGGGGCTATTTGCTGGGCGATGAAGGCAGCGGTTATGATATGGGCAGACGTGCGCTGATGTGTGCACTGAAGGATATTGATGGCCGTGGCAGCAAAACGACATTGACGCAGGCGTGTGCGGAAAAATTGGGCGTTCCTGTCAATAAAGCTATTCCCGATATCTACGCCGGCGGCAGAATGTTGATTGCGGATTTCTCCCGTATTTTGTGCACTGAAGCAGAAAAAGGGGATAAGGTTGCTCTTGAACAGATGAAGGAAGCTGCAAAGGACCTGGCTCACGCCATCCGTACGGGCGGCGAACGCATTCCTTTTACCCCCAAACCTGTTGCAACTGCCGGAAGTATCTGGAATTGCGCCATGTACAAAAAAATGGTGCAGGAAGATCTCGGAACGGAATATGAGCTTCGCTCTACTGATCTTCCTCCGGTATACGGCTCCTTTGTTATCGCCCTGCGTAATCTTGGCTTAAAAGTTACAGAAGAAGTTGAAAAGAATTTCCGCGCTTCCCTCTGTGAACCGGAAAATGTGTAAAGCATAAAAGCGAAAAGTCACTTCATTTAAGAAGTGACTTTTTTCTTTGAGCTCAGTGTTTACAGCACATTCCTTGACCGGGATAAAACGGCAATTCAGGCTGAAACCTCTCTCCTGAAGAGCATACTACAGTATGTTTTAGAAAGTATATCGTAGCAAGAATATTGAATTGTCCATGAAAACAGGCATTTTCACTTTTGATCGGGTGTAACAGTGAAACAGTTGCATCGATATGGGCAAAATCATGCTTACAATAATTGCTGCGGAGCTGAAGCGGATAATCCAATGTTCCCTCAGTGCAGAATACATGCCCGCACGCATCGGCAATGGAAAGCGATAAGGGAATCTGCAATAAAGAACGTCCGCATGCTTCATTCAGAAACTGTGGTTGCCCGCAAACCTGTACGGCTTGCAGCAGGAAAGGAGCAGTTACCGAGCAGGGAAGCTTCTCTACGCAAAGACTGAGGCAGACGCAGCGCTCATGAATGTGGCTGCTGGCGATAACCTTTTGCATCAGATAACGGGTTTGCTCATGATAACAGCAATCATTTTGCCGGGGATTACGACATGAAGGATAACCTGAATGTTGAAAATCGGGCATACAGCATACCTCCCAATGGGGCTTACTGTATATTATTCCGCAAAACCGTTATCTGTGCCGCACAGAATGCGTCCGTAAGCATCATACAGCAATGCCACGTCGCGTTTGGAATCATGCCAGATGCGTTTTTTATTGGCAATGTAATCACAGGAAACACTGCTCTTTTCACTGCCGATGGTGTAGCTCTCTCCGGGTAAAAGTGTGATGTCCGGAAGCGGAAAAATATCGTTTCCTTTATCGGAATAAAGCATGGTTCCGGAAAGAGAAACCTCCTCTGACAACTGGTTGGTTATCACAGCGATATCCTTTGATACATCAACGGACAAGGAAAGACCGCGGATGCGCGCGGGAGCGGTTTTCCACTGATAATCTTCAAACGAAATATTCCCGTTTTCAAAAGTGAACAGAGCGGCATCCTGAAGCTCCTGAGAGATAAAAACCTGTGCACCAGCATTGTTCAGACGGGAAAGGGTAGACCGGGCAGGCGTATCCGGCTCCTGAATGGTAGAAGTAGATATAAAGGCTGCACGGGGTTTTACTGTGCGGAGCAGCGCATCGGAACTGGCTTTATTATCTCCGTGATGTCCTGCTTTCAGAAAATCACATGCGGTAATGAGCCGTTTTGCAAGCAAATCCTGTTCCTCTTCTTCTTTCATATCGCCGGCAAAGAGGATACTTCCATCAGGCGAAGCAAATTTCATGACCAGCGAATTGTTGTTTTCATTTTCACTGTCGACGGAAATGGGGCCCAATATTTCAAAACGGGCATCATCGCCTACAGAAATTACGTGACCGGACTGCAGCCAGGTAACTTCGTCCCCGCGCTGCAAAGCAGCCAGGTATAGCGGATGCTTACTGGCTTTTACATCGTAAAAGATGCGAGAAGCATACCATGCATCTACTTCGATATCGCTGTTTGCCAGATGAGAAAGTCCGCCTTCGTGATCTTCATGAGCATGCGTCAGGAACACGCCGTTCAGATGCGTAATGCCGAACTCGCGGAACGCGGTTTCAAGAGCGGAGTAAGTATGTTCATACCCGGCATCAATCAGAAAAACCTGATCATTGGTCCACAAAAGCATGGCGTCTGCTTTTCCGATATTCAGACACAGCAGGCGTGTTTTGCTTTCAGTATTGGTTTCGGCAAGCGTATTCTGTGAGCTGTGAAGAACAAAAAGGCAGCCGATTGACAAACAAAGCAAAGACAGTAAACGAAATAATCGGTTCAAATAAATCACACTCCTTCCGTATGAAGTATACCACGAAATCTGTGTTGCAGGCGTTTGAGGGCAAAAAGAGGTTCAATTTTCAAAAAGGAAGCCGAAGCTTCCTGAAATAATTATTCGATAATATGGATTTTATTGGGTTCAACGACGTGGGCGTCCTTTGTATCAGCGGGATATCCTACTGCAATTGCAATAATGAAATCATGTCCTTCCGGAAAAGCAAGTTCTGCCCTCACTTCATCGCCGTGGATGCTCTGGAAGGCTTCGCGCGGCATGCCAAGAATAACGCTGCCCAACTCCATGCTTTCTGCTGCAATGGCAATGTTCTGTACGGCAATGCCACAGTCAATGGGAGCCCAAGAAGTGTTCTTAGGACCGGAAATAAAAATGACTGTGGGTGCATGATAAAATACATGGTAATCTTCCTGCAAAAAGCGAGGACTTGCATCAGTCTTGGAACGGGCATTCTCGACACAATACTGATTGATCTTGTTCAGCAGATCCTTGTTTTGAACCAGCGTGAAATGCCAGGGCTGACGGTTTACTGCAGAAGGAGACTGTACGGCGGCATCAAGCAAGGCAGCACGCTGCTCAGCAGTGATCTGTTTTTGCTCATAAGCGCGGTGGCTTCGGCGGGAAGCAATCAGTTGAAGCGTTTTATTCATATGTGTAACCTCCTGATAGAATACAGATATTATACCTTGTGAAGCGGAAATTGGCAATATAAAGAACTTGAACAGGGGATAAAAGGATGATATGATGAAAAGGGGGAGATGACGCACATGCATGAGTATGGAAAATATATGCAGCTTGCATTGGAAGAAGCGAAAAAGGATAAAAATGAAGTGCCTGTTGGTGCCATAATTGTTAAAGATGGCTGCATCATTGCCGCAGCACATAACGAGCGTGAAAACGGTGATCCTTTTGCGCATGCTGAAATGCTGGCAATGAGAAAAGCAGCGCAGATATTGGGAGACAGACGGCTGAGTGGATGCACGATGTATGTAACCCTGGAGCCGTGCCCAATGTGCGCAGGGGCTATGGTAATGGCGCAGCTGGACAAATGTGTGTTCGGTGCATATGATGAGCGTCAGGGCTGCTGCGGAAGTGTATATATGCTGCCGGAGGATCCTGCGTTTTTCCATCGCACCCAATGCATTGGCGGTGTGCTGGAAAAAGAATGCGCGGAGGTGCTGCAATCTTTTTTTGAAAAAAAGCGTTAGTCTTGCAGGGAACAATTTCGTGAACAAGATGTAACTTTTGGCTGTTTAGCCGGATAACGCTTGCGGTAATGTATGCGATGTGCCATAATAAATGAACAAATCTGATGAAGAGAAGGTATGTGATGAATGACCATGAAATTTCGTTTGAGTGCCTTGATGCTGGTAGTTGTGATGTTGATGTCCTGTGCGGGTATTTCTCATGCCGAAACGGCGGATGATCCTGTTCTTGTGACCATCAACGGGGAAGCGTATACGCAGTCTCATGTGGAATACATGATGCAGATGTTGTACGAATACGGATATGCAACCTCTGAGACGGACTATTACAATACGCTGGAATACCTGCTGTATGCAGGCGCCGAAGGCAGCAAACTGAGCGAACTGGGCCTGGATGAGTTTACTGAGGAAGAAAAGGCAGCCTTTGCGGAAGAAGCACAGATGGAAATGGAGTCCATGATTGATGAATGGATTACCTATTACGCAAGCGGCGCTGAAACGGAAGAAGAACTGGAAGAACTGCGGAACTCTGTGGTGGATTATTTTGCGCAGTCCGGTTATACCGTTCAGGTGATCGAAGAGGAACTGATGTACAATGCCTCTTTTGATCGGCTCGTGGAGTACATTAAGGAGAATCATGATATTTCTGTGACGGATGAAGAAGTTAAAGCTTATTTTGAAGAAGGCGTAGAACTGGACCGTCAGGAATATGAAAATGATGTGGCCAAGTATGAAATGTATACCACTTATTACGGCGTTGAATCCTGGTACATCCCCTCTGGATATCGCGGCGTACTCCAGATTTTGCTGGAAGTGGATGAGGAACTGTTGAACGATTATCTGGCAAAAAAAGATGCCTATGAAATGTCTTTGACGAGCACCGAAGAGAATGTGCTTGAAGAAGAAACTGATCCTGTAACGCTGGAGGATGTTCAGTTGGCATATAACGCTGCTATGAGCAGCTGTCAGGATACAATTGAAGAGATCTATGCTCGCCTTGAGAACGGTGAAGCGTTTATTGATCTGATTCCTGAATATAACATCGACCCCGGTATGCAGAACGAAGAAATGCTGCGTGACGGCTATATGGCGCATCCTGACAGCTACATGGATGAAGCATTCCTGGATGCCGTGTTCAGTGAAAAGATGCAGAAACCCGGTGATGTGAGTGATCCATCTCTTGGTATGTACGGGATTTACATTACTTATTATTTGCGGGAAGTACCCTCCGGTGCCGTTGAACTGACAGACGAGCTTTACAGCAGCATTTTGAATATTCTGGAAAATGAAAAGTTTAATGCGCTGTACAACTCCATGATTGAAGAATGGGCTAATGCCTGCGTTGTGGAATATAACGAAGAAATACTTCTGGAAATTGCCGGTCTCACGTTCGTAGACGGGAAACTGGTAGCGCCGGCTGCTGATGAAGAAGTGCCTGAACAGGAATGACATAAAAAAAGCTCCGTTAATACGGAGCTTTTTTCTTGAAAACTGTGGAACGCTTAGATGAAAACAGGACACGTGCCGGTACATTCAAGCTTGCCGCCCAGGATATCTCTGATGGCATGAATTGCATCGGCTGTATAGTCGTATGCAGCAAGACACCATGCTTTGTCCATGAGCCCGCTCAAATCGTAGGGATTGCGCATGGCAACGCAAATAACAGGAATGGACAGCTGGCACAGTTCTTCTGCCAGTTTGCGCTGTTCAAGGCGAAGGTGTGCATTGAATGTGCTGATGACAACTGCGGTGTGTTCCCTTGCCAGTGCTACGACCTTTGCGCGTTCGACTTCGTCAGGTGTGGGCACACAAGGATAAGCAGTTCCGCCAAGTTCGTTTTTCAGTACATGAGAAATGGACATGCCGTTTTCTTCGGGGTTGTTTGCCTGCGTGGTCTGGAAAGGGGCACAGCCAACAAACAACGGCTTTTCCCCCAGTGCAGGAAGCTGAGTGGTAGGCCCGCCGGCAAATGTAATGGAAGCACGGAACATTTCATTGGCTGCTTTCAGATGTTCTTCGCAACCTACATTGGCAAAGGGAGGAATTTCGGCAGGAATCTGCTTCTTTGCGGCCAGAATACGATCAAAGGATTCCTTGAGCATATCATCCGGCAGCAGTTTATCAAGTTCTGCGCAAGCTTCTGCAGTCAGCGGATTGCTGTGGCAGATGAAAATCATATCTACTCCGGCAAGGGCGGCAGCACAGGTTCCCTTTACGGTGCCGTAATGCTGCGCAATTGCGTCCATCATCATGCAGTCGCTGAGAATGAGTCCCTTAAAGTTGAACTTTTTGCGCAGGATGCCCTGCAGAATGGTGGGAGACATAGTGGCGGGGACATTGTCCGGTTCGATCTGCGGGAAAAGAATGTGGGTGGTCATAACGGCAGGGGCGCCTGCTTCAACTGCTTTCTTGAAAGGCAGCAGTTCACAGCGGTCAAGCTCTTCCATGCTCTTGTCAATGCAGGGGAGACCCAGGTGAGAGTCAACGGCTGTATCGCCGTGACCGGGGAAATGCTTGATGCAGCTCAATACACCGCCGGAACAAAGGCCTTTCATCATTTGAATGCCGAACTCGGCCACCTTTTCAGGTTGATCGCCATAGCTTCGGGCGCCAATAACGGGGTTCAGGGGATTGCTGTTCACGTCCATATCGGGCGCAAGGTCGAAGTTAACGCCGCATGCCAACAATTCTTCGCCTGTAATGCGGCCAGCTTCAAATGCATATTCAGGCTTGCCGGTTGCGGCAGTGCCCATGGCGCCGGGAACAACGGTGGCAGGGGAACCCAAACGGGAGGTAATGCCGCCTTCCTGATCGATGGTGATAAAGGCAGGAATGCCCGTTTCCTTCTGAATCAGTTCCTGAAGATCAGCGCACAATTTACGCAGCTGTTCCGGGCTTGCAATATTGCGCGCGAAAAGAATCACATTGCCGACTTTGAATTTCTTTACCAACTGAATGAATTCTTCGGTTACCTCGGTGCCGGGAAGCCCCGTAACAAGCTTTTGACCGATCATGATCCGTCTATCCATCAATATACGCCTCCAGCAAATAATATATACATGGTATTTATATTAGTATAGCATAGTTTTCTGAAGAAAGAAAGAAAAAGCCGCAAAATGCGGCAAATTTTAGTTTTCGGCAGTTAAGACAACCGGGATTAGTGTATGGTGTACCGCTTCCAAAAACGGGCCAAATGCGTCTTTTACGGCGATTTTGATGCTGGAGGTATTTACGCACGGGTGGCAGCCGATGAAATCATCTTTCAACAGATCTTGATCAACGATCAATTGTACCCGGTTATTATGATCATTCATCAAACCGAAAAGACTGAGTGCACCGGGGGAAATATCCAAAAGCGCTTCCATATCTGCCCCTTCGGCAAAGGAAAGCCGAGAGGTGCTTAATTGGTGAGAAAGCTGTTTGGTGCGGAAAGGTTTGTCATCGGGCATAAGAAGCAGAAAAAAAGATGTTTTCTGCTTGTTGCAAAGAAAAAGGTTTTTGCACATGCGGGTTTCAAGCAAGCTATCAACTGCCAGACAATCTTCCATGGTATAAGCCGGAGCGTGGTCACAGGAATAGTAGGAGATACGAAGTGAATCGAGCAGATCGTATGTACGAATTTCTCGGTCAAGCCGTCCGGCGGTGGACAAAGGTCTGCCTTGTACAATGTTCATAACACCAGTGCCTCCTGATCTTACAATGCGGTTATTCTATCATGCTAAAACAGCAGTGTCAAAGCTAAATGCGAAGAATATAATCCGAACAGAAAAAACTTCAATTTTTTTGAAAAAAGCGCTTGACAAATAAATGTATATGTTGTAATATACTATCTGTTCGCACGATGTAAGTCAAGCGATCGGGTATCTGGGTGTAGCGCAGCTTGGTAGCGTGCTTGAATGGGGTTCAAGAGGCCGGAGGTTCGAATCCTCTCACCCAGACCACACCGACACCAATTATGATGCAACGGTATCATGATTGGTGTTTTTGTTTTACTCAAAAACGGAGGTGCGCATAATGAGGATAGAAGAATATATGAAAAAATTGATTCGATCGTTAAAGCAGCAGTTCGACGGGCGTCTTGTTTATATTGGCCTTCAGGGAAGCTACATGCGCGGTGAAGCGAACGAAAACAGCGATATTGATGTAATGGCTGTGATTGATAACATGGATGTATCTGACATGGAAGCCTATCGAATAATCGTCAAATCCATGGAAGAACCTGAAAAGACATGCGGTTTTATTTGCAGCAAAAAGGATTTGGCAAATTGGAATCCGCTCGAAATCAATCATTTGATTCATACAACAAAAGATTATTGTGGTGTTTTAAGAACGCTTGTACCGGCATATACAGAGCATGATATTGTAAACTTTGTAAAAATGAGCGTGAATAATTTGTATCATGAGATTTGCCACCGCTTTATTCACAGGGAAGAAGAAAGTAGTGCTCAAATGCTTTCCGGCACCTACAAAGGCGTGTTTTTCATTCTCCAGAATTTGTATTTTCTAAAGCATGGAAAGTTTTATCAGACAAAAGCAGAACTTCTGCAGGCAATAAATGGCAGAGATCATGATATTTTGCAACGAGCACTAGATTTAAATAACGGGATGCATTTTGAGTTTAGGGACTGTTATGAGATGCTGTTCAAATGGTGTCAGGAAACAATGCAGTCTTTGTAATAACCTCAAATTAACAAGCCTCCGGATTTGACCGGAGGCTTGCTTTATGCATTTTTCAAATGACTTTACCGGGATTGAGAATGCCATTGGGATCAAAAGCAGCTTTAATGCCGCGCATGATGGCAATCTGTTTTTCACCCATGCTTTCGGACAAGAAGGACTTCTTTGCGTGGCCAATACCATGCTCACCGCTGACTTCGCCGCCCAATTCTTTGGCTGCGCTGTACATTTTGTCCATAACCTGTTCCACGACCTTGTTCCAGACATCGTCAGAAAGATGGTCTTTGCAAGCGTAGATGTGAAGGTTGCCGTCGCCGGCATGGCCGAAGGAGCAGATGCGTACACCTTCTTCTTTGCCGATTTCCACGCTGCGGCGAACAAATACAGGAATCATTTCACGGGGAACAACCACGTCGCATTCGTCCATTTCAGGTGTGCTGCCTTTGATTGCTTCCAGGAAAGCGCCGCGGGCGTTCCAGATGCTTTCTTTACGTTCATCGGTATCAGCAAGCAATACATCCTTGGCGCCGATGGAAAGCGCCAGATCGGTAAGCGTATCCATGGCAGGTTTCAAGGCTTCCATGCTTGCGCCGTCCAGACGCACCAGCAGATAAGCGTCTGCGCTTGTATCGGGGAATTGCTTGCCAAGATAGGTTTCTGCACAGGCAATGACTTCGCGTTCCATGAATTCTACGGCAGTAGGTTCACATCCGCAGCCAAGAACGGCAGGAACGGCGCCGATACAGGCATCAAGGTCGTCAAAGGGCATCAGCAGAGAAAGATTGACCTTGGGTTCGGGAATGAGCTTCACGGTCATCTTGGTCAGGAAGCCAAGCGTACCTTCGCTGCCTACCATCAGATCAATCAGCGAATATCCGCTGGATGTTTTTACATTTTTGCCGCCAAGATTGATGATGCTGCCGTCTGCCAAAACAACTTCCATTCCCAGCACGTAATCGCGGGTAACACCATAACGTACAGCGCGCATACCGCCGGCATTGGTCATGGCATTTCCGCCCATAGTGGCAGTTTTCTCACCGGGATCCGGGGGATAGAAAAGGCCTGTTCCTTCAAGGGCTTTGGGGAATTCCATGAGAAGTACACCGGGTTCAACGGTAGCTGTCATATTGACAGTATCCACTTCCAGGACTTTCTTCATTTTTTCCGTAGAAAGAACCACACCGCCATGCAGCGCCACGCAGCCGCCGCAAAGACCGGTGCCTGCGCCGCGGGGCGTGACGGCAATCAAATGATCGTTACAATATTTGAGAACGGCGCTGACCTCTTCAGTGGAAAGTGCCTGAATGACGCAATCGGGCTGATAGTGGCCGTAAATCGTCATTTCATCATGATCGTAGTCAGAAGAAATGGCGTCGCCGAAGAAAACGCGGCCGGGCATCAGAGATGCAAAATAGTTCAAGTCTTCCTGGGTCATACGGTTGAACATACTCATGCCTGTGCCTCCTTCAGCTTTTCAATCAATTGAGGAAGAACCTGATAAAGGTCGTCTACGATACCGATGTGCGCTACATCAAAGATGGGGGCTGTCTTATCGTTATTGATAGCGACAATGTGTTCACTGGCATTCATGCCGGCAGTAAACTGAATGGCGCCGCTGACGCCGAAGGTGATAATGAGGCGTGGACGGACAGTACGGCCGGACAAGCCAATCTGGCGTTCATTGGTAGTCCATCCTTTTTCTACAATGGGACGGGTAACGGCCCAATCGCCGCCCAGCAAAGAGGCCAGTTCACGAATCATATCCAAGTCGCTTTCCTTTTGCAGACCGCGGCCGCCCACAACCAGTACTTCAGCATCAGAAATGCTTTTCTTGGGAGGAACGGGGACAACGCTTACGCAAGAGACGGGAGACTCGTGTACACCCTTGGGAATGCGGCGGATAAGAATGTCGCCCGCAGCTTCTTCGGTGCGCTGAGCGGGACTCATCACTTTATAGCGTACAGTGGCAAACTGAGGACGGGTATTGAGCGTCACTATCTGTGCCATAATGTTGCCGCCAAAAGCAGGACGAATTTGTACAAGGTCAGTGGTGTCGCGAAGAATGAGCGTAGTACAGTCGGCAGTGAGGCCGGTGTGGAAACGGGTGGAAAGGCGGGGAGCCAGACTGCGGCCCAAGGCGGTCGCGCCAACAAGAACTACGCTGGGTTTGGCATATTTGATATAATCTTCTACGCAGGCAGCATAAGCATCGGCGCGGTAATAGGAAAGTTCGGACGCGTCGTATACGGCAATCTCGCTGACGCCGTAATGGCGCAGTTCTTCAGCGTAAGGCGCAACGCCGTCGCCTACCAGAATAGCCTTTACTTTGAAGCCGGGCACGCTTTTGCACATTTCCTGTGCTTTGCCAATCAGTTCAATGGCAACGGGATGAAGACGTCCGCCGCTGACTTCTGCATATACAAGAATATCGTTCCACTTGCTTTTATCAACGGATTTTACTTTGGTTTCCAATTTGAGAATGGCTTTTTCCGGACAGTTTTTTACGCAGATACCGCATACTTTACAGGCGGCATTCAGTTCGGGTTTTCCATTGACCATGTCAATTGCACCAAAGGGGCAATTGTTCACACAAAGGCCGCAGCCTGTGCATTTACGTTCAATTACAGCAATCTGTGCCATGGTTGCGTCCTCCTTTAGATAAATTTCCACTTTTTCAGTGTATCGTGCAGCTTTTCAGCAGAGTTTCCGTCTTCCCAGACCTCGTGTTCTGCATCTGTTTCTGGCGGGAAAATGCGTTCAACCTGTGTCGGGCTGCCGGCAAGACCGTAGTGCTCAGGATCAGTATCCAGGAAAGTGTCCAGCCCCTGAATGTGAATTGGCTTATCGCCAATAAGTTTGGCAGTTTTCAGGCTGGGCAAACGAGGCACGTGAATATCCTGCTCAACGGTAACCAGGCAGGGGAAGGGCATATATACCGTTTCGATAACATCCTGCAGCTGCTGTTCTGCGTGCACGCCCTGTTCAACAACTTCCAGGTTGCTGACCCACGCCGCATGAGGAATGCCCATATGTTCAGCAATTGCGGGACCAACCTGTGCAGTATCGCCGTCCGTGGTTTGCTTTCCGCAAAGAATCAGATCAAAGTCTCCAACGCTTTGAATGGCCTGACTCAGCGTATAACTGGTAGCCAGCACGTCAGCGCCGCCGAGTCGGCGATCAGAAAACACATAGCCTTCATCTGCGCCCATCATATATGCTTCTTTGATGATTGCCTGCGCCTGAGGAGGGCCCATAGTGCCAACCACTACTTTGCCGCCATTCTTTTCGCGAAGACGCAAAGCGGTTTCCAGGGCGAAGAGATCGTAGGGATTCATCTTGCTGGCAATACCGTCGCGCTTGAGAACGCCGGTGGTTTCATCCACCTGTACTTTGTTGGTGGAAGGAACCTGCTTGATGCATACAAAGATGTTCATAAACAGTTTTCTCCTTATATTGGTTTACATATGGTATTTATGCCGAAAATACGGCCTGATATCACATGGTATTCTTCAATATTCGACTTTCTCCTGTGGATATCCTCTTATATACGCAAATAAAGCAGGAATAATACAAAATTCAAAGAGATATATACCAATTGTGCAGCAAATGACGCAAACATACCGTAGTATGTTTGCGGATGACATATTAGGAAAGGATTTGGCAAAAGAACACTTGCCAGAATTGAGAAAAATAGATATACTGATTATCAGGGAATATATGATCATAGAGAAAGGGAACATTCTATGACTGGAAAAGAAAGAATGTGCAAGGCGCTCAGGCGAGAACCGCTTATCGGCCATGCACCGCATTTTGAACTGGTATTTTTCCTGACGATGGAAGCGTTTGGAAAAGTACATCCGTCCCATCGGTATTACAGTCAATGGAATCAGATGTCCCGCAAGGAACAAATGCTCCATCTTCAGGATATGGCTGACTGCTATATTCTGATGGCTGAACGTTACCATCACGATGCCATTTTTGTGCATCCCAATCCCGGTACACCGGATATGATTAAAGCTTTGCTAGAAATCATTCGTGACCGAACGGGCGATCAGTACTTCATTATGATGCACGGCGATACTACATTGTCCATTCCGGATGGTGAAAGTATGATGGATTTTGCTGTGCAGATGTATGAAGAACCGGAAATATTGCACGAACAGTCCAAACGGTTTATGGACAGTGCCTTTAAGACTGCACATATGTTGGCGGGAACAGGATTGTTGGATGGTTTTGCGCTCTGTTCCGATTATGCATTTAATGTGAATCCATTCTTTAACCCGGAACAGTTTTCTGAATTCATTTTTCCGTATCTAAAGGAAACCATTGCGGAATACCGTCGTTTGGGTTATTACTCCATCAAGCACAGCGATGGCAACATTATGCCGATTCTGGATCAGATTGTGGACGCAAAACCTGATGCGCTTCATTCGATTGATCCGCAGGGAGGAATGAGCCTTGCGAAAGTGCGAGAGATGTACGGAGACCGCGTTGCTACGGTTGGAAACGTGAATTGCGGACTTTTGCAGACGGGTACGCAGGAAGAAGCCGATGCTGACGTTCGCAGATGTCTGCATGAAGGAATGGATGATGGGAAATACGGCTTTATCTTCTCTACATCCAATTGTGTATATACCGGATTGCCGCTTGAACGTTATCAGCGCATGGTGGATATCTGGCAGAGCGAAGGCATCTATGAAATGAGAAATAAGAAATAAACAATTGATATGAGGTGAAATGTATGCTGCCTGAATGGAAAGACAGGATTCGTCACTGGATCAAAACCCTGGAAAGAGAACTTTATGAACCCCTGGGAACCATCGATTTGGACGGTTTCTGCACCTACGAACAGCTTTCCTACGAAGATGCCATGAAAGGTGATTTCCGTTCGATGCCCGTAGGCACTGCCTGGGGCAAACAATGGGAATATGCCTGGCTGAAGGGTAAGATTGTTGTACCTGAACGTGCTGCCGGTAAAACCATTGTGATGGATCTTTTGCCCGGCGGTGAAGCAACGTTGTTTGTGGATGGCGAAGAATTTGGTACCCGCCGGGCCGAATGGGTGCGCAAGGCACATCACTATATCTGCGATCAGGTGCTGACGCGCAATGCAAAGGCAGGGGAGAGCTTTGATCTGGTGATCGAAGCTTACGCCGGACAGTATTTTCCCAATGAAGATGGTTGCTGCACGGGGCCTGTGCGTCCTGAAGATGAATGGGTGGATGATAACGAAACCATTCATACTGTAATTGGAAACTCCACTTTCGGTATCTGGCATGAAGAAGCTTATCAGCTTTTCATGGATGTAAAATTCCTGACGGATATGCTGAAGGAAGTAGAAGAAGATTCGCTTCTGGCTGCCCGCATCGAAGAAGCGCTGCAGCAGTTCACCCTGAATGTGGATTTTGAGCAGCCCCGCGAAGCACGCATCCGGGATTATGTAAAGGCCCGCGAAGCGCTGAAGCCTGTTATGAGCCTGCATAATGGTACGCTGGCGCCTGAATTCTACGCCATTGGCAATGCGCATATTGATATCTGCTGGCTGTGGCCTTATCGCGAAACCGAAAGAAAGATTGCACGTACATTTGCGCAGCAGATTCGGTTGATGGATATGTATCCGGACTATAAGTTCATTCAGAGCCAGCCGGAAGCATACATGATCTGCAAGAAGCTGTATCCCAAACTGTACGCTCGCATTAAGGAAAAAATCAAGGCCGGTCAGTGGATTGCTGAAGGCAGCATGTGGGTAGAACCGGATACCAATATGTCCGGCGGCGAAGCGCTGATTCGTCAGCTGCTGTACGGCAAAAAGTTCTATCAGGAAGAATTTGGCGTGGACTGCAAACTGCTGTGGCTGCCTGATACTTTCGGTTACAGCGCTGCTCTGCCACAGATCCTCCGTGGATGCGGCGTGGTATATTTGACCACTCAGAAAATCTTCTGGACTTATAATGGAAGCGATCGCTTCCCGTACCATTACTTTACCTGGCAGGGCATGGACGGCAGCCAGATTACCAGCTTCCTGCACATGGACTACACTTCCGATACCACTCCGGATGTGGTGATCCGGCGTTTCAAGGATCGTGTGCAGCGTCAGGGTCTTGGCCGCTTCCTGCTGCCTTACGGATATGGTGACGGCGGCGGCGGTCCTGCCCGTGACTATATCGAAAATGTCATTCGCGAAAAGGATATTCAGGGTGTTCCGCGTGTTCGTTTTGCTGAACCCAATAAGCTTTTTGAAGACTGCGAAAAGGATTGCGAAACCGGTGAAGGCATTAAGCCTACCTATGTAGGTGAATTGTACTTCCAGTGTCATCGCGGTACCTATACCACCCAGTGTGCGATCAAGAAGTACAACCGTCAAAGCGAAGTTGCCATGCGCGAAGCGGAACTGTGGTCCGTTCTTGCCATGGACAAGCAGGCTTATCCGCTTAAAGAGCTGGGAGAAGCCTGGAAAATCTTGCTTCGTAATCAATTCCATGATATTTTGCCCGGCAGTGCAATTGCCCGTGTATACGATGATGCCAAAGAATGGTATCAGAATATGCTGAAGGATGTTGCGGCTCTTGATCAGAGTGCCAAGCGGGCTCTGGTGAAAGACAGCCTGTCCGGCATGACCTGTTTCAACAGCCTTTCCTGGCAGCGTAAGCATCTGACCAAGGTGAACGATCAGTGGGTACAGGTTACGGTTCCTGAGATGGGCTATTCTGCCTGTGCTGACGTGAAAAAGACTCCTGATCAGGCTGTGGCTTGCGAATTGAAGGGCGAAATTATTGTAGTAAATAACGGGCTGATCCGCGCCGAGTTCAATCAGAAGGGTGAAATCATCCGTTTGACTGACCTTGAAAGCGGAATCGAACGTGTAAGCAATCCTGCTAACTGCCTGAAGATGTACAAAGATACGCCTCGCATGTTTGATGCCTGGGATATTGACAGCATGTACGATATGTCTCCTGTGGAACTGGATGGCGAAAGCAAATTGACCGTTCTGGAACAGGATGCATGGCGCGTAACGCTGCTACTTGAGCGCAAAGTGTCTAACAGCAGTTGGCGTCAGGAAATTGTGATCGAAGCTGAAAGTCGTCAGATTACCTTCCGTACGCATGCTGACTGGCAGGAGAAGCATCGCCTGTTGAAGGTTGCATTTCCCACTGGTGTACACGCAGAAGACGCCGAAAACGAAATTCAGTTTGGTTATGTAAAGCGTCCCACGCACCGCTCCCGTAAGTACGATGCTGACCGCTTTGAAGTATGCAATCATCGTTATACTGCACTGCATGATGAAAAGGGCGGCGCTGCTGTCCTGAACGATTGCAAATATGGCGTAAGCATGATGGGGGATGAGATCGGTCTTACCTTGCTGCGTGCGGCAAAAGCTCCCGATCCCTATGCCGATATCGGTGAACATGATTTCACGTATGCGTACTATGTGTGGAACGGCGCATTTGTCGACAGCGGCGTTGTGCAGAAAGGCTACGAACTGAATGTGCCTGTGACCGAGATGCAGGGCGAATCTGACAGTATTTCTTTGATGCATGTGGATCAGAGCAATATCATCGTGGAATCTGTAAAAGCGGCGGAAGATGGCAGCGGTGATGTGATCGTTCGCCTGTACGAAGCGTACCACGCACAGACCAAAGCCAAAGTCAAGTTCAACGTGCCTGTTAAGGAATTCTGGTGTACAGACATGCTGGAAAACAAACAAAACAAACTTGAAAGCGCTGCTTGTGCCTGCGATACTTGCATTGAACTTGAATTCCATCCCTTTGAAGTGAAGACTGTACGAATTGTCCGCTGAAGTACTAAAACATCTATTTGATTGAATATCACGGAAACAAGAAGAACTGCATCATGGTGCATGATGCAGTTCTTTATTTTAGCAATTTTGAATAGCAGCTCATATTGCTTTACCATGTAAAAGAAACGTATGAACGAGAAATAAACAGCGATATACATGCCGAAATGAATGGGCAAAGGCGCATGCCTGGGGAGCCGTTTGAATCCCCGAGCGGTGCATTGCTCATGTACCCGGTTGACCCTTCCGCACCTGCCGCAGAAGTCATCAATTGCCAATGCCAGTTAACCACCCGTGTCATGCGTCCCAATGAAAGATTGGTAGACGGGAAAGTGGTGCAGGGGTTGCCAAGCGGTGGAAATGGTGGTAAACTCAAACTGGATTTGCAATTGTTTTCATTTGACCCATGGAAGCACAAGCAAATCTATTTGGATAAGCGCGAATATGCGATGGTTATGCATGAGATTAATACATATTTGACCGATGCTGATATTGAAAACGGCATTCTCTCGAAGGCAATAGGTGATTATATCTACATGGTACATGTGATCGATTACGATAATTATCGCATTATTGGGCGCGAAAGTATTGAAAGGGAATAAGGTGCATACATGGGGCTCGATGAAAACGCTACTAAAGCGAAATTGGTTGAGAAACTTTACAAAATTGATAATAATCGAGAGTTTGTTCTGGGTGTTATCAGTTTTGCAAAGCATGTAGAAGACCGCAATGTTATATTGGAATATATAGAAAAAGGACAGGAAGTAAGCAAAAAGAACTTGCTTCTCCTCGCTTTGGAATTGAATAAAGCCAGGAGAAGCTAACCGCCAAGCGAAAGCAAGGCGGTTTTTTTATGCCGTGAAAGGAGCGTGCAGCAGGTGGCGGCCAACGTGAAAGTGATGGATTATTCGCCGCAGGTGATGCGCCAATTCGAAGGGAATAAGCGTGTCGCATTGGAGGCGTTGGGGTTAAAGACCGTTGAATTGATACAGGACGGCATGGATACCCTGTACGGCAGACCCATTTGGAACACAGGCCGATTGCGCGGCAATGTACACCACGCCGTGGAGAACAGCGGCAATGATACCACAGCAGTGAGTAGTTATTGAATCTTATTTGATAGATGAAAAAAAGTGTTCATGCTTCTTGAGAGTAGGGGAGAGAAAGAAGCCTGAAGCATGAAGAACAAATATGTTGTGCAGAAAATGTAAGAATAATCGTGATAAACGTATGATCGTCAGAAGCGCGCTATAGCAGTAATGATAAAAGGTAATAACAAAAAAACTGTAGGTAAAGAGCTTTGTTTCAAAACTGCAAGAACAAGGAGGAGATGCGGAAGGGGATTTTCGACTGACACAAATGAATTTATATCATTTCGCAAAAGAAAACTTTTACGAAATGATATTGTATTATACAAGCCTCTGTAGTATAATAATGATGTAAATGGCGTTTGACTTGCTTAATCGCAGGATTTGTTTGCCTCTTCTGGCGTCAGTCTCTCAAAAGCGATTTCAAAAAGATTGCAATCTGCAATCCTGAAGATCTTCTTGATAGAAACAGTCTATTCATGTAGGCTTGACATGATGAGCTTTCTCTGAAATCGATTTTGCATTTTTGAATAGGCGTTTTCCTTATGGATAAAATGAAACGCGCTCTCATTTAAAAGCTTGTCATGCTTCTGAAAAATTGATGTTACGGAGAATTCAATGTGAGAAAAAATGAATTGCATTAGATTTCGTATTCATTTGCAGTTTCGGGCATTAAGTGGAATTCTGCTGCAAATGATATATTGCGTATGTGCTGTACCCTATTTATGTTCAATAACTCCCCTATCCAAGCGTTAGATTGTGTACAATTAATAAAGAGGTGAAAACATGGGTCAATCAGATTACAAAACAATCAGCGATATAAAAAGATTGGATCGATTGCGTGAATTACAAAAGGAATTGCCGGTTGTGTGTACTGCGTTCTTTCGCTCTATTTCGCAAACGACCAGCACCCTCACCCGTCTTGCTTATGCCTACGATTTCCGCGTGTTTTTTCAGTATCTTTGTGCTGAATCCCCTGCGTTTGCGGATTATCAAAGCGCAACGATTCCTTTGGAATTGCTTAAAGAGATAACCGGTCATGACATTGAGAATTTCCAGGACTATCTGATGCAATACTATAAAAACACGCCGGATGGCCAGGTCTTAATGCAAAACCATGAACTGGGCATTATGCGGAAGCTGTCTTCGATACGCTCGCTGTTTGATTATCTATACAGGAACGGTATTGTGGAGGCCAATGTAACTACACTTGTTTCATTGCCTAAACTGCATGATAAGCCTATTTTGCGGCTTGATGCAGATGAAATGAAAAAAATGATTGATGCTGCTGCCTCGGGCGAAGGTCTGTCCGACCGTCAGAATCAGTATCGCGCATTTACCGGAACACGTGATTTTGCTATGATCATGCTCTTCCTGGGCACCGGTATCCGTGTGAGTGAATGTGTCGGCATTGACATCAGCGATATTGATTTTGATACGAATGCTTTTGTGGTTACCAGAAAGGGCGGCAATCAGGTTATCCTTTATTTCCCACAGGAAGTGGCCGATGCGCTGAATGCATATCTCAAAGAACGTATTGAAATTGCTGCGCTTCCCGGCCATGAAGATGCTTTGTTCCTCTCTCTACAGAAGAAAAGAATGACGCAGCGCGCTGTCCAATTGATGGTAAAAAAATACGCGGCTGTTGCTGCGCCGCTTAAGCAAAAGATCAGTCCTCATAAGCTGCGAAGCACATTTGGCACCAATCTATATCTGGAAACTGGAGATATTTATCTGGTGGCTGATGTGCTTGGACATTCTGATGTTAACACAACCCGTAAGCATTACGCCGATATGACAGACAGTAAACGCCGTGAAGCTGCAAGGCACGTGCGCTTGCCTTCACCTGAAGAAAACAAGTAAAGCAAAAGCTCCTGATACTGGATGTGTATCGGGAGCTTTTATTCATCAGAAAATATCGCTGCTGACAGCATGTTTGGGCTGTGCGCTCTCTACTTCATCGATCTCGATGGCAAGATAATCGCTGTCACTCATTACGCATTTCATGCAGTTATCGCATAGCTTGTTCGGATCCAGATCACAGCGGTCGCATTCGCCGCAATTGATGCATTCGCGGTCATACAGCACACACTGATCAGAAACAGAGGCAGAAAACATAGGCGGTCTCTCCTTATAAATTTAAGAATGAACTGTGCTTGCCAAACAAATGTTTGCGTGTTATAATAAACAGAACTTATGTTAGTAAGCGGAGGTGTACGCTTTGTCTGAAAGACGTCCGCATGGTGAAACGCAACAGCGTATCTTAGAGTATATCAGGGAATACCAAAAAGTCAACGGGTATCCTCCGTCTGTGCGTGAAATCGGAAAGGCAGTTGGCTTGAAGTCCACCTCTACTGTACAGGGGCATTTGGACCGGCTGGAGAAAAAAGGGATGATTCATCGGGATTCTTCCCGTCCCCGTACGCTGGATCTGACCGATTCGCCCCGCAATACCAGTCAGCGGCTGCCTGTAATTGGTAAGATTGCTGCCGGTTCTCCGATTCTGGCGGAAGAATATGTGGAAGATTACCTTTGCATTCCGAATAGCCTGCTGGGTGATGGCGAACACTTTATTCTGTCTGTGCGAGGCGAAAGCATGATCAATGCCGGCATTATGGACGGAGATTATGTGGTCATCCGAAGGCAGAATGAAGTAATGAACGGTGAAATCGCAGTAGCGATGATTGACGGAGAAGCGACCCTGAAGCGTTATTATCATGAACAGCACGGGGTTGTTCGCCTTCAGCCGGAAAATAGCACTATGTCCCCTATTATGGCGAAAGAGCAGGATGTTACTGTGCTTGGAAAAGCCTGCGTTATTTACAGAAAAATAGATTGATTGAAGTATATGCACAGGTGAAACTCCTGTGCTTTTTGTTTGAGCTCCTATCCCCCATTTTCTATACTTCAAATATTGAATATAGGCATAGACGTTCCTATAAAGCATATGAAAATAGTGTTTTGTAAAGTAAAAGCGCCTGATGTTTTTCGTCAGGCGCTTAATTCTCTGCAATGTGGTAAAGTGCGGCCTGTAAGCCGAGTTCTGTCGTGAATAGCCATCTATCTACGCGCACTGTCACCAATGCGCTCCAGCGGTACTGCGAAGGCAGGACGGGCAGCCCTATGTGCCTTCTGGACCTTGCACCGAATGG
>JAFYLS010000075.1 GCA_017550035.1 Clostridia bacterium | reverse complement strand
GGCTCTTCAGTGGGAAACGTCAGACCTATTGCGCCGGAACACAGCAGTATCATCAGAAGTGCACAGGCAAGAGCAGCAAAGGATACTTTCTTTTTCATCACAATTCCTCCTTCCAGCGTTGCAAGGAGGCGCTGTTTTTCTTTTTGCGGCCAGTGAATGGCGTTCATTCCCCGAGAAATCCCGCATATGATGTCCGCATCCATACCGTTGTCGCTATGCTGCATGGTATTTCTCAAGTATTTTTTCACAGTTCTTCGCCTCCCTCCGTCAGTAAGTTTTTCAGTTTTTCTCTTCCCCGTTTGAGACGCGTCAGCACCGTCCCTGCAGGGATGCGCAGAATGGTACCTATCTCCTGCGTCTTATACCCGTAGTAATAATGCAGCACCAGGCACACACGGTACTTTTCATCCAGTTCCATCACGTAAGAGAATATGCTGTTTTCTTCCGGAACGAAAACAGAACCGATATCCTCTGCCTGCACGCTGCGGTCCACCAGACGAAACCAAGCGCTGCGCCTGATATTACGGCACACCCGCACGCAAATGGTGAACAGCCATGTCTTTTCACTGCATTCATGACGGAAACTTTCATAATACCGGAATGCCCTGAGAAAGGTTTCCTGCACAGCGTCCTGTGCCAGATGGGCATCCCGGAGCTGTACACAGCAAAAACGGTACAGGTCCTGCCCGTAGTTTTCAACCATGGCAGTAAAAGCCTGTTTTCGTCCATCCACATTCTCCTGCATGCCCATCCCCCCTTTCCAACTATATAGACACCTGCAGCTTTCAGATTATTTCACACTTTACACCATCTTAGCATATTTTCCCTGCAGAGATGAAAATAGCTCGCCACATCGCACCCATCCTTTCCTTTACTTACCGGAACTGACGAAAATATCCCGCCTATTCTGCCACAATCTCAAAAAAATATAAAATATGTATATATTCGCTTTTTTGTGGCAGAAATACGCATTGACAATCTATTTTTTGCGAATTATAATATATCAAATATCTTGAAAGAGGGGTATTCGCCATGCTGCAGAAGACCATTCGCGAAGGCTTGACTTTTGACGACGTACTTCTGGTTCCGCGCCGCAGTGAAATATTGCCCAAGGACGTTTCTCTGGCGGTGCAGTTGACCAAGAAGATTAAACTGAACATTCCCGTTTTGTCCGCCGCTATGGACACCGTTACCGATTCTCGTCTGGCCATCGCCATTGCCCGCGAAGGCGGTCTGGGCGTCATCCATAAGAACATGTCTATCGCCGAACAGGCTGCCCATGTAGACCGCGTAAAGCGCAGCGAACATGGCGTTATCACCGACCCCTTCTTCCTTTCCCCCGAACACACCATCGCTGACGCCAAGGCCCTGATGGCCCGTTACCGCATCAGCGGTGTGCCCATTACCGAAGGCACCAAGCTGGTTGGCATTCTGACCAACCGCGACCTGCGTTTTGAAACGGATGACAGCCGCAAGATCGGCCAGTGCATGACCAGCAAAAACCTGGTGACCGCCAAGGTGGGTACCACCCTGGAAGAAGCCAAGGATATTCTGGCTGCTCACCGCATCGAAAAGCTGCCCATCGTGGATGATGATTTCTGCCTGCGCGGCCTGATCACCATCAAGGACATCGAAAAGGCTACCAAGTATCCCAATTCCGCCAAAGACGAAAACGGCCGCCTGCTGTGCGCCGCCGCCGTTGGCGTAAGCGCTGATATCGAAGCGCGCATGGAAGCACTGGTTGCTGCCAAGGTGGACGTGGTTTCCATCGACACCGCCCACGGTCACAGCGCCGGCGTGCTGCGCACCATTGAAAAAATTCGCAAGCTGTATCCCGACATTCAGCTGTTTGCCGGCAACGTAGCTACCGCCGCCGCCACCCATGACCTGATTCAGGCCGGTGTGGACTGCGTTAAGGTTGGTATCGGCCCCGGCTCCATCTGCACCACCCGCGTGGTTGCCGGTATCGGCGTGCCTCAGATCACCGCTGTGGCAGACTGTGCTGAAGAAGCGGACAAGTACGGCATTCCCGTCATTTCCGACGGCGGCATCAAGTACTCCGGCGATATTCCCAAGGCCATCGCTGCGGGCGCCAAGGCTGTTATGCTGGGCTCCCTGTTTGCCGGCACCGAAGAAAGCCCCGGCGAAACCGAAATTTTCCAGGGCCGTTCCTTCAAGTCCTACCGCGGCATGGGCTCCCTTGCAGCCATGGCCAACGGCTCCAAGGACCGCTACTTCCAGGAAGACGCCAAGAAACTGGTTCCCGAAGGCGTGGAAGGCCGCGTGCCCTACAAGGGCCCTCTGGCCGACACGGTGTTCCAGCTGATGGGCGGTCTGCGCTCCTCCATGGGCTATTGCGGCACTGCCACCATCGAAGACCTGCGCCAGAACGGCGAATTCATCCGCATCACCAGCGCCGGTCTGCGTGAAAGCCATCCCCACGATATTTCCATCACCAAGGAAGCTCCCAACTACTCCCCCAAGGAAGGCTAATGCACTTTGGCAGAGGCTCACTGGCCTTCGCAAATCACTGTTATTCATCAAGCCACACAGAAATTGTGTGGCTTGTTTATTTTGCTGATTATGGTAGAATAAATGAAATCTCAGTTACCGGAGGAAAACGCATGTCCGCATTTGATCAAATTGCTCAGAAGCATCACTGGACGCTGAAAGGAGAACCCACCCCTCTCAGCGGCGGCTTTATGCACAAAATGTTCAAGGTGGATACCGACCAGGGAACGTACGCAATCAAATTGCTCAATCCGTTCATCATGCAGCGTGATACCGCCATGGATAATTTCATGCAGGCTGAACAGTTGGAAACCATGCTTGAAAACTGCGGGATCCCGATTCTGCCCGCTCTGTCCGTGAACGGACGCAAAATGCAGGAAACGGATGGGCAATACTATTACATTTTTGAATATTTCCCGGGAAAAGCACTGAAAACCGATGAAGTTACGGAATTTCATTGCCGGCAGATGGGAACGGCACTGGCGCGTATACATAAAACAGACAGGAAATGTGAGTCACAAAGCAACTGCGAAATGCACATCGACTGGTTGTTCTACCTTGCCAGGCTGAAAGAAAGCAACGGGCAGCTTTATTCCTTGCTGAAGGATACACTGCCAATGATTAAAAGCAGCCAGCAGAACGGCAACAGGGCAAGAAAAACTCTGCCGCCCATTGCTGCCGTATGTCATAATGATATGGACTGCAAAAATGTTCTTTGGGCAGGCGAAGATTATCGGATCATTGATCTGGAATGTCTGTCATACAGCAATCCGTTCATGGAGTTGTTTGAACTGGCATTATGCTGGGCCGGATATGAGCACTCCCGGATCGACTTCTCGCTTTTTCAGGCATTCCTCCGCGGATATCGGGATGCAGGCGGCGAAATGCCCCAGGACTGGGAAACGATCTATGACTGCAACAACAGTCGGCTTGAGTGGCTGGAATACAACATCAAGCGTGCTTTGGGAATCGATTGCGGTGCCGATGAAAAGGAAATCGGAATTCAACAGACCGAAGAAACTATCAAGCAGATCCGCTTTTATGACAGCATGAAGAATGACATTTTAAAGCACTGTATGATTTGATTCCTTACGAACAGTCGTATTAACCATCAACAGAAAAAGCGCACTTGTTCATCCTTTCGGACAGAAAACAAGTGCGCTTTCTTTGCGTCATTTTCCAAATCAAACCGTCCCCGTTTATGCTTGGAGGCAGCATATGCTCTTATATTCAAATTCGAATCATCAAAAAACCACCGGTACTTCCCTGTCGATCACCATAGAATCCGGCGTAACAATGCAATCCATACATTTGACTTCCACGCCGTTTTCCCGGGCATAGCAAAGGGCATCCGCAAAGGCAGGATCCGTTTCCCGGTTGGGCGAAAAGGCGTGCACACCTTTCATCTGCGCCACAAACAGCACCATCGCCCTGTGTCCCTCTTTTACACACTGCACAAGACCGCGCAGATGTTTGGCACCGCGCTGGGTAGGCGCGTCGGGAAAATATAAATGCCCGTCTTTTTCCAGCGTTACGCCCTTTACTTCGATAAACATTTCCCCATCCGGCAGCGTCAGGTGCAAATCAAACCTGGAATCGCCATGGGTATATTCTCTCCGCACAAAAAGCGCTTGCGGAAACAGCCTGCGCATCGCTTCATATGCTGCTTCATTAGGCGCCTGACTGTCCATATTGATCAGCAAATTTCCCTTTTGCACCGCAATCAGATCATGCTTTGTTTTCCTGTTGGGGTTATCCGACACTGCCAGGTAGACCTTTGTACCCGGCTCCAGCAATTCTTTGCATCTGCCCGTATTTTTGACATGGCACACCGTATCCTGACCATCAATCTCTATATGGGCAATAAAGCGGTTAGGACGCGATATAAACCGCCCTTCTACTACATGAGTATATTTCACACTGCATCCCTCCGAAAGGATTATACCACAATTTCAGGCGATCTAGCGAATAAACAAACAAAACGCCTTCTGTAACGAAGGCGTTTTGTGCTTATATCTTTATTCCAGTTCGAAGGCGCCGGTGTAGAGCTGATAATACTTGCCCTTTTTGGCAATCAGTTCATCATGGCTGCCGCGTTCGATGATGCGGCCCTGCTCCATCACCATGATTACATCGGAGTTCTGTACAGTAGACAAACGATGGGCAATGACAAACACAGTGCGTCCGTGCATCAGAGCATCCATGCCGCGCTGCACAATGGCTTCGGTGCGGGTGTCGATGGAGGAAGTCGCTTCGTCCAGAATCATGACGGGCGGATCTGCCACAGCCGCACGAGCAATGGACAAAAGCTGACGCTGACCCTGAGACAAATTGGCTCCGTCGCCTTCCAGCATGGTATCGTATCCCTGAGGCAGCATAGTAATGAAGCCATGGGCATTGACCAGCTTGGCAGCCGCGATGCACTCTTCATCCGTAGCATCCAGTTTACCGTAACGGATATTCTCCATTACGGTACCGGTAAACAGGTTTACATCCTGCAGCACCACGCCCAGAGAACGGCGCAGGTCGCTCTTTTTGATCTTGTTAATGTTAATATCGTCATAACGGACCTTGCCGTCTGCAATATCATAGAAGCGGTTGATCAGATTGGTGATGGTGGTTTTACCGGCACCCGTTGCACCTACCAGCGCCACCTTCTGACCTTCCTTGGCATACATGGTGATGTCGTGCAGTACCTGTTTTTCAGGCACGTAGAAGAAATCCACTTCCTTCATGGTCACTTCGCCCCGCAGACGGGTATAAGTGAGCGTACCATCCTGATGGGGATGCTTCCAGGCCCACACGCCAGTGCGTTCTTCGGTTTCAGTCACAGAACCGTCAGGCAGCACCTTGGCATTGACCAGCGTCACATAGCCTTCGTCCTTTTCGCTCTCTTCGTCCATCAGGTGGAAGATACGGCCGGCGCCGGCAAGCGCCTGAACAATGGAGTTGACCTGCTGGGAAATGCTGCTGATGGGATTGGTAAAGGAACGGCTCATCTGCAGGAAGGAGGTGATGGCGCCCAGCGTGAGAGGCGCAAAGCCGGTAAGCGTCAGGTTCTGCACGCCGGCGATGGCAAGGGCGCCGCCCACGATGGCCAGCAGCGCATACAGGGTATGGCCCAGGTTGTTCATCACAGGACCCAGAATGTTGCCGTACTTGGCGGCAGTGCTGGCCACATGGTAAAGTTCGTCATTGCGCTTGTCAAACTCTTCCTTGCAGGCATCTTCGTGGGTGAAAACCTTGACCACCTTCTGGCCGTTGATCATTTCTTCCACATAAGCGTTCACCTGACCCACAGCAGCCTGAGTTTTGACAAAGTACTTACCCGAACGCATGGTGATCATGCGGGTGATCTTCATCATCACAAAGGTGAAGAGGAGGATGAACAGTGTCAGCCATACAGACAGGGAGAGCAGACTGATACCCACCACCACAATGTCCGTCAGCGATGCCCACAGGGAGGGAATGGCGCTGATCATGCCGCGGAGTGCATCGGTATCGTTGGTGTAATGGCTCATCACGTCGCCAAACTGGTTCTGGTCAAAGTACTTGATGGGCAGCGTCTGCATGTGGTTGAACATACGGTCGCGCATGTCCTTGAGCACGCCCTGATTGACGGTGAGCATGATGCGCTGATACAGGTAGGTGAAAATGACACTGACGATATACACCACCAGCATCTTTCCAAGGGCCAGCAGCAGTTTGTTAAAGCCCGGGGCCGTCTGGGAAAGCATGGGCAGAATATGTTCATCGATCAAAACACCCAGGAACCGGGCGCTGGTCACGCCGCAGTAGGAAGTAACAATCAGGCTCAGGAACACCATGGCAATACGGAATTTATAGGGGGCAATGTACTTGAGCAGGCGCTTGAGGGTGGCCATGTCGATCCCCTTGAGGGAATCCTTGATGCTGACAGGCGGGCCCATATGTCTGCCGCGGCCGTGACCGCCGGAAGGAGGACCTGCAGGACGCTTACCCGGCCCTGCCTGATGAGGAGTGCTCTGGTTCTTGCGCTCAGACATTGTCGGCCACCCCCTTCTTCTGGCTCATGGCAATTTCTTTGTAAATCGTGCTGTTTTCCATCAGTTCCTGATGGGTGCCCTTGGCTACGATGCGGCCTTCATCCAGCAGCACAATCAAGTCTGCATCCTCCACGGACTGCACACGCTGGGCTATTATGAGCTTGGTGGTATTGGGGATGCGGGTACGGAAGGCGTTGCGGATTTCGGCATCCGTCTTGGTATCCACAGCGGAAGTAGAATCATCCAGAATCAGGATGCGGGGCTTCTTCAGCAGCGCACGGGCAATGCACAGACGCTGACGCTGACCGCCGGACACATTGGCGCCGCCCTGCTCGATGTGTGTATCGTACTTATCGGGGAACTGCTGAATAAAATCATCCGCATGGGAGATTTTGCAGGCCTCGATCATTTCTTCATCGGTAGCGTCGGGGTTGCCCCAGCGCAGGTTTTCCTTGATGGAGCCTTCAAAGAGCACATTCTTCTGCAGCACCATAGCCACCTGGTCGCGAAGAGCATGGGTATCGTATTCACGCACATCTCTGCCACCCACCAGCAGCCGGCCGCCGGTCACATCATACAAACGGGGAATCAGCTGCACAAGGGAGGATTTACCCGAACCCGTGCCGCCCAGGATGCCCACCGTCATGCCGCTCCTGATATCCAGATCGATATCATGGAGACAAAGCCGCTCCATATCCCTGGAATAGGAGAAGGACACGTTTTCAAAGCGGATAGAGCCATCCTTCACGGTGTTTTCCGGATTTTCCGGATCGGTCATGTCGATTTCCTCGTCCAGCACTTCCACAATACGCTGAGCGCTGGCACGGGAAATGGCGGCAAACACCAGAATCATGGACAGGAACATGAGGCCGGACAGCACCTGACCGGCATAGGAGATAATAGCCAGCAGCTGGCCCGTGGTCATACCAAGGGCAGCGTTGTTGCCGCTGCTTAGAATCATCTTGGCGCCGAACCAGGAGATAAAGAGCATCACCACATACATGCTGCCCTTCATCAGGGGTTCGTTAAAGGCCAGAATCTTTTCAGCGCCCGTGGAATAATCGTACACATTGCCGGAAGCTTCACGGAATTTTTCGTTCTCGTAGTCTTCACGGACAAAGTTTTTCACAACGCGAATGGAACGCAGGTTTTCCTGCACAGTGCGGTTGAGCTTGTCATAGCTCTTGAACATCTTTTCAAAGAAGGGATGGGCCTTGCTCATGGTAAGCATCATGCCGCCAAAGAGAACGGGCATCACGCACAGAAAGGTGAGAGATAGCCGGGGGCTGATGCGCAGCGCCATGATCATGGAGAAAATCAGAAGCAGAGGAGAACGCACCGCCATACGGATAACCATCTGGAAAGTACCTTGCACGTTGTTTACGTCCGTGGTCATACGGGTGATCAGAGAGGTGGTGGAAAACTTATCAATATTCGCAAAGGAGAAGCTCTGCACCCGGTGGAACATATCATGGCGCAAATTCTTGGCAAACCCGGCGCCGGCTACAGCGGAGCAGCGCCCTGCCATGACGCCGAAGAACAGGGAAATCAGCGCGCAAAGCACCAGCAGCACGCCCATTTTAGCCACATATCCCAGATTTCCTGCGTTGATGCCGTGATCCAGCATGCTGGCCATCAAAGTAGGGATGAGCACTTCCATGGCTGCCTCGCCTGCCACATACAGCGGCGAGAGAAGCGAATACTTTTTGTATTCGCGCACGCACTGAAGCAGTTTCTTAATCATGTGCATGCCTTACATTCCTCCGTTTCATTCAGTTCTTTCTCATAGTCATTCAGGTTTTGCATCATTTTTTCCATAGTGCGGGAAAAGGCAAGCAATTCCTCCGCACTCAGTCCCTTTACCATTTCCTGTTCGATACGGTTCAGGTCACGGCCAAAACTTTCGTGCAGACGCAAAGCCTTTTCGGTCAGGCACAGCTTCTTAAGTCTTGCGTCGTGACGCACACTTTCACGGGTGATCAGCTCGTTTTTTTCCATCAGCTGCAAAATACCCGTGGCGGTGGAACGCCGCATCTGGAATACCCGTTCCAGATCCCGCTGAAAAATGTCTTCCTGCCGATGGTCATACAGATAGCCAATCACCCAGCCATGGGTGCCGGTCACATGCTCCATCTGCGCTTTGGCAGGAGAGCGGTCCGCCAACCGTTTGTGGTAATGGCTTAAGCAGCGAAGGCGAAACCCCAGTTCCTGACGCATGTGCTGCTCCTTTCCATACAAGTGTTAAAAATGTTAGGAGACGAACAATTTTGTTCGCGCCCTAACATCATATGAAGATTCTCCCCTGTTGTCAAGCATTATTTTCCTTTTTGAGATACAAAATGAACATTGAAACAGGAAGAAAATTCCATTATAATGTAATTACTGAAAACAGGAGGAACACTTGCCATGACACACCCTTTTTCCGCGCATCAGGCTAAATGGGTCTGGCTGAGCCAATCGCAAATCAATCAATATGCCCGGTTTGAAGCAGATTTTTCATCTGAAGCAACACAGGGCACGCTCTTTATTTCCGCCGATTCAGACTACGCCGCCTTCCTCGACGGCATCCTTGTGGCATTCAACCAGTACGATGATCATCCGTTTAACAAAGCATATGATACCATCACCTTCCCCATCGCTGAAGGAAACCACACACTTCGCATCGATGTTTGGTATCAGGGAGAAGGGTGCTATTCCTACCTGCCCGGCCCTGCCGGTTTGATTTTTACCTTGCAGGATAACGCAGAAAAATGCCTGTGCAAAAGCCATGACGGCATGCGTGCCTGCCCTATCGCGCAATATCGCATGGGCAGTATAGAGCCTATTTCCGGGCAATTGGGAAACGGCTTCCATTACGATGCCAGCCAGGAAGATGCCCTCTGGGAACAGGCAGTAACGGTAAAAGTGCGGGAAAACACAACCTTCTATCCTCGCCCGGTAGAAAAGCTCAGGCTTCTTCCCCCGATTCAGGCAGCCGCTGTACAGGAGGGTCTGTGGCAAAAAACAAAGGGTGATACCGCTGCTGAAATCATTCAATATGCCAATCTTTCCGCTGATAGCGGAAGCCGGTACGTCATCTACGATCTTGGGCGGGAAGAAGCCGGTCTTCTGACACTTTCCGTACAGGGCAAGAAAGGCGATTCCCTCATGATCGCCTGGGGCGAACATCTGGAACGCGGACATGTGGAAGCCTATATCGAAGGCAGACATTTTGCCACCACTTACACACTGCACGAAGGCATCAATATGTTTACCCACTATTTCCGCCGTCTGGGCGGCAGATACCTGCAGGTCATGTGCCGGGGCGACATCAAAATCGATTATGTCACCATACTGCCGACAGAATATCCCGTCTCCTGTATCAGCCAGTTCACTTGTGAGGATTCTCTTCTGCAGCAGATTTACGATGTATCTGTACGCACGCTTCATCTATGCATGCATGAACATTACGAGGATACTCCCTGGCGCGAACAGGCGCTCTACGCCATGGATTCCCGCAATCAGGCCCTGTTCGGATACTGCTGTTTTGGAGAAAACCGCTTCCCTGCCGCCTATCTGGAGCTTTTCCGGGAGGGCATCCGGGACGATCATCTGTTTGAGATCTGCGCTCATGCGAAAGAACACTTCACCATTCCCTCCTTTGCACTTTCCTGGATGTTGGCTGCAAGAGATCATTACCTCTGGACGGGAGATCGAAAAACAGCCGAAAAGATGTATCCCTGCATGAAGGAAATTGCAGACGGTTTTCTCTCCCGCATCGATGAAGACGGTATCTGCGTCATGCCGCCGTCTCCGCAGTACTGGAATTTTTACGAATGGACAGACGGCATGGATGACCAGAATATATTCGTTGAACAAAACTGCGAAAAGCGATCGGGCACCAAAGATGCAGCCTTGAACCTGTATCTCCTTCTGGCCCTGGAAGCGCTGGAAGAAGTGTCCAATTGGCTCTCCGCCTGCGATGAGATTACCTATCGCAACGCCCGCATGAACTTGAAAAATAATGTGTACCGCACCTTTGTTAATCAGCGGAAAAACGCTGTGATGACCCATCCTGCTTGCGACCATTATACTGAATTCAACCAGTCTTTGGCATTGCTCGCCAACCTCTTCTCCGATGAGCAGGCAGCCCATCTGCGTGCGCGCCTGGCAAAGAAAGACCAGCGCTTTGTTCCCATCTCTCTCAGTTGTTCGCTGATGAAATATCAGGCGCTGATGATGGATCCCGTCTATCATGAAACCATTCTTCACGATATCCGGGAAACTTGGGGAAATATGCTTGCAAAAGGCGCTACATCTTTCTGGGAATTGGAAGATGGTGCCTGCGCCTATGACTGGGCCGGCAGTCTGTGCCATGGTTGGTCCGCCGTTCCCGTATATGTCCTGACTGCCATGCTGTTGGGCGTACTTCCCACCTCCCCCGGGTTTGAAAGTTGGACCTTTACCCCTCAGTTTTCGCTTGCCGCTTCAGGAATTGTAGCTACCCCCAAAGGAAATTTCGCCGTGTCCAACGGCACGCTGCTTTCCAATCCGTAACCAAACAAAAACAAGGCCCGCAATAACGGGCCTTGTTTTTTGCTGTAATGAACCGAAAATACTGTTTCTTATTCGTAGGACACGATGGTCTTATGAGCCGTAGTGATCGTGATCCAGGTCTTGCCGCGCTGCAGTTCAATTTCATTGCCCTCGGAATCGAAGAACACAGTGCGTTCCTGCAGACCGGTGCGCACCCAGTAACCTTCAATGTACTTGCCGCCCATGAAGATGTCAGCATTGCCGCTACCTACGATTTCAGGCAAAGTAGGACGGTTAGCAGCACCGTTGTAGAACTTCAGCTTGGTACGCTGGATGATCAGGTTTTCATAGCCCAGCTGGGTGCTTTCATCTTTGCGGTCCACATAGGGGCCCTGTGCGGTAGAACGCATGTACTTGTTGGTTTCTGCGTCATATTCATAGTAAGCGTCACAATTGTAGCTGCCGATTTCATTGAATAGAACAGCTACCTTGGTGGCATCCGCACCAGTCGCAGGCTTTTCATCCGTGAACTTGAAGGGACGTTCCACAAATTCATGACCGCTTTCCACCATCAGAGCGGAAATCTTCGTCAGATCCACGCTGTGGTCGTGAGGAGCAGCATGATAGTTTGTATCCTTAAAAGCAGGGGACCACTTCTTGGCACCATTGGTTCCATCATAAAGAATAGTCCCTTCACGGCGTGCAAGGCCATACTGTTTCAAAAGCACATTCACATTGGTTCCTTCCACATCCTGCACACCATAGAACACCCATGCAGCATCCCATTCTTCGCGAAGATCTACATGATGCACGCGGCCGGAACGGACAGGACCCACTTCTTCGGAGAAATCATGCGTAAAAAGACCGGTCAGACGGGTTTCATAATGACCGTGAATGGGCAGCTCATAAATAATATCCGCTTCGGCAACGCCCCACTGAGGACGTGCACCGGTAGAGTTATCAATGTTTACCAACACGGGCAGATAAGACGCATCGGAAGGAAGACCGGTAGTGGAACTTACACCTTCAATCACAGGATTATCCGGATAGTTTCCATCTTCACCGGGCGCAGGCACAGGAATATTGCGTTCAGCCTGTGCATCAATCACATTGGCGCAGGGCGTGGCTCTGTAAGCAGCCAGGGCAGGCATAGCCGTCACAGTAATTACAAGTGCCAGCATGAGAGCGATCCACTTTTTCATATTTTTTCTCCTTTATTCAAGAACGCTTTTTATGAAACGTCCTGATTTTCATTCAGATTGAGGTACAACGTTTTCCACAGGCACAACAATAGGTTCAGGTGTAGCGCTTGGCGTAGGCGTGAAAGTCGGCATCGGCGTCGGCGTAGCATTTTCTTCTTCAACCAGCTTCATGATCGAGTTCCAGGTACTTCTGCCGCAGTTTCCGTCCACGCTCAGCCCCATGGCGCGCTGATAAGCTTTTACAGCTTTCTGCGTTCCGCCAAGATATGTACCGGTGGGTGTACCTTCATAATATCCCAGTTCCTTCAGTTTCATTTGCAGCCAGTACACATCTTCACCGCTCTTGCCGTTGGATAGAGTTCTCAGTTCGCCTTCTGGAAGCTTCGTTCCGTCAAACACGGGAGATTGGGTAGGTACAGGCGTGGTCCTGGGCAGCATTACGCTGCGGTCCAGTTTGCCGGGCTGAATGGCTGCCTTGAGTTCCGGATCGGAAACGCCGTTTTCATGAATGATGACTTCCGTGCCCTCAAAGCAATTATCATAAATCCATTTAGCGTCAGCCACCGTCAGGCGGATACAGCCATGAGATGCGCGGGAACCTAATGCATCGTAAGACGATGTCTTCAGGGTCATTTCATCATAATCAGAATAAATCAAAGAATGGAATGCGATTTCCTCATCAATCTTAACCCAGTACTGCGCCTTGCTTCCGCCCCATTTGCTGAAGAAGCACCAGCGGGCGCGCCGATCGGTCAGCGTGTAAGTTCCAACCCCGCTGGGATAAGATTTCGTACCGGTAGAGCAGAGGAAGCTCTTCAGATGAATGGTGTAATCCCGTGTTTCTGGATCATACTGCCAGATCTTGGTGATCTGGTTATTCACATCCACTTCGATGCGGTAAGGTACGGGAACAGGTTCGGGCGTAGGCTTGGGATCGCCGGACTGCATCACGACCGTTTCATCGTTGAACAGTGCATTCCACGTATCTTCATCCACCTGACCGGTAACAAACAGCCCATTATATTCCTGGAAAGCTGCAACTGCTTCCTGCGTCTGGCGGTAATAACCCTGAGTGGTTTTATAGAAGGTGAAAAAGCCCAGATCCATCAGGCGCTGCTGCACCATCTGCACATCATCACCCGTACTGCCGTATTTCAGTGTTCTGGTAAAATTCTGCCAGGGGCCCAGCGTGGGCGTAGGCAAAGGCATGGGAGAAGGCGATGCCGTAGGACGCACAATAGCAGAAAAGAGGATATGAAGCGTTTCCACATCCGCTTTACCCGTTTCCGGCAGTCCGAATTCGCCTTGAAAAACGGTAATGGCTTCTTTGGTGCCATTCAGATATTTGCCGCTTACCTTTCCGTTATAATATCCCAGTTCGCCCAGGCGTTCCTGCAAACGCTCCACATCTTCGCCCTGATCGTTATACTTCAACGGGCGGTAGCATTCACCATAAATCACGGACAATGTATCAGGATCGGCTTTACCTGTTACAGGAAGTCCATATGCTTCCTGCACGGCTTTTACCGCATCACGAGTCAAAGAACCAAATTCTCCGCTCAAAGGTCCGCGATAGTAGCACAATGCTTTCAAGCGGGTCTGCAGTTCCTTCACCGCATCACTTTCATCACCGTATGTGAGCACGTCTGCCTGCACAATTTCCTCACCGTCTGCGCAAAAAAGCGGCATACACAATACAACTGCCAGCAGAAAACAAACCAATCTTCTGATCATGACTGTACCTCTGGAATCTGTTCGTTCTGATGCAGGCCGATATGGCACACAACACCACCTTCATTTATAGTCCATTGCACAGCATTTGTCAAGATTGTATAAAGTGTTTGTTACAACATTTTTTCATTTTATCATTTGCAATGTTAATATTTAAGCTTTTCCCGCCATTTTTCTGCATCCTTTTCATCGATAGGATGTTCGCTGTAACGCGCTCTGTCATACAATTCTGCAAAAGGTACCGAAATAGATTTGGAAATGGTATTCTCTTCCAGCAAAGCTTCCCGGGCGGTCAGATGCTGCAGTTTAGGATGTCTTTCATAGAAGCACCGGTATAGATACCGCACCTTTCCCCTGCCATCCAAATCCTGCCAACGAGGCTTTTTTTCCTTTTTTGCCGGCGTCAGCAGATTTTTCACTTTTTCTCCCAGCAGCCTCTTAACTTCTTCGGGATCAAAAATATTCTCAGTTTCATCCACATAGTCTTCTGCCGTGCGGGTAATATACGCCTTGATTTTCTCCTGCAACCATCTGTACAGGCGAAGAAGCTGCTTCCCCACAGTATAGACAGCAACCACAAACAAAACAGCACCTAACAGATACCCAAAGGCCATGAGTACTTTTTCCATAAACAGGGCAAAAGCGCTTTTTTCCGCTATCTCGCCAATGCCCACACCCATTTCACTGCTCATTGCCCCTTCTCCCGGCATAGTGCCGGTGGTTTTACGCATGGGAATCAGGCTAATGAGCCATAAAAGCAGTGCTTTGCTTTTTGTCCAGAGAATATCCAGCCATACGGCCAGCTTCCCCCACAGCGACGCAATCACTGCAACAGCAAACAGCAATATCACACCTGCGCGGTTTTTTTGCATCATCCCACCGGAAGTTCCTGTTTTACTGCCGGAAATGATACCGGACTCCATGGATATGCGGTTAAGATTCATCAGCATCAGGAACATAAATGCAGCAAAAACATAAAGCAGGATTTCCCGTGCATCCATCACCCGTCCGCGTTCCGCAAGTCCGCGGGCGCCCAACAGCATATAAACAAAAACACTGAAGAAAAAACCGCCTGCCCAGACGCCTACGCTCCATTCACTGCCAGCTGTGCTGCGGGCAGCGGCAGGAATCATGAACAAAATAACCACGCCGGGCGCAATGTGCAGATAGGGAAATAGTCCGTTTCCTTCAGGCAGCAGCAGCCATATCAGCAATGCATATACTGCGGCACACACGCACATACATGCAAAACGCCACTTTCCGCGCACGACAAACAGAACACTGCCCAGCGGCAACAGCATCGCGCAGAAAAGCAGACTGCGCAATACATATTCCGGCATAGTCAGCGTACCCAGCAAACAGAATACCGGCGCATATCCCAGAAGCAGTGCTATGAGTGCCGTTACCTTCTGAACAAACACATTCTCACGCGACATGCCCGTTCACCTCCTCTTTTCGGAGAAGGTGCACCGTAACAGAACGGTTCCGCACCCGCAAACCTGCAACCCTTTCCATAAACTCCGGATCATCCGTATAGGCAGAAAGAATGACCACATCACAATCCCTGAGGGAAGAAAGTTCTTCCAGGCAGTTCAGAATGCTGCGCTCCTGATGGATATGCACACGCGCCAGTGCGTGCAGCACTTCTTCTTCCCGACCCGTTCCGCCGTAAGGCGGCATAAACGCACACCCCTCCTGATTCAGGAAAGGCATATTGCTGGCAAAACCGGCTGCCGCACCCTTTTTGAGCACTTCCAGCATCATGGCAGCAGTCATGGAAATGCCATATTCGATCAAGTCCTGCTCGTAATCCATCAGTTCGCCCCACTGATCGGGACGCAGCTGTCCATTCAAAATGACCATCAGTTTGGTATCGGCAGTATAATCGTGTACTTTCACCTGCATCTGTCCGGTGCGCGCCGTTGCCGCCCAATGAATATCCCGGGGCGCATCCCCTGCTTCGTAAGGGCGAATTCCACACACCAGAAAAGGATCGGTCAGATGTCTGGTCTGTACGATCATATCTCCATGATTGCGGCTGACGGGCAAAACGGCAGGCAGCTCGCTTACATCCAAGGGTTTTGGATATACCGTAACCTGCGCTTGAAAACGCATATCTACAGATGCACTGCTGACCGACACCAGATCTCCCGCCGTCAACGCCACCGTTCCCACATCATATACACCGCGGCGAAGAAGCTTCACCTGATGACGCCTGCGCACCTGCTGAAAGGGCATCAGCGTGAACACACTGCGGTGATACCTTTGCCCGCGGATGTTCAGATTTTCCTGTCTACCAAACCGTAAATAAGGAGAAATGCGGCTTTCCACACGCAGCCAGGGAATAAACAAGGGACGCGGGTTCTGCAGCGTTTCAATCATTTCTATGGTATCACCCACAAATGCGGTATGACGGGAAAGACGCCGTTCATACCGGATTCCGGGCAGCGCAAAGCGGGTGACCAGCATTTTCTGCAGGCCAACCATCAAGAACAATCCCAGAATCAATACCCAGATATTCATCCGCGAACTTCCTCATTTTCCGTAGGCGCAGGAACGGTGTTCAGCACTTCCTGTACAAACTTTACGCTGTCCGCGCTTCCGCCAAAGCCGCTCTTCATCACGATACGGTGAGCAAGCGCAGGCACGGCCATCATTTTCACATCATCGGGCGTAACAAAATCACGGCCCATCAGAGCAGCATAAGCCTGACACAGACGCATCAGCGCCAGCATACCGCGGGGCGATGTGCCAAGACGCACTCTGTTTTCGTCTCTGGTTGCATCGCAAAGAGAAACCATGTAACCCATCACCACAGGAGATACACGGCACTGCATATACAATTTCTGCGCAGCGCGAATCTCGTCCGCATCCGCCACACTTTCCAGTTTTTGCAAAGGCTGATCCTGAATAAAGCGGTTCAAAATGGCAAGCGATTCCTCACGCGTGGGATACCCCATGCTCAAGCGCACCAGAAAACGGTCCAGCTGCGCTTCAGGCAGCGGAAAAGTACCCTGAATTTCCACAGGGTTCTGAGTAGCAATGACCATGAACGGTGCGGCCAGCATACGGCTGACACCGCCTTCCGTGACCTGCTTTTCTTCCATGCATTCAAGTAATGCAGACTGGGTTCTGGGCGTAGCACGGTTAATTTCGTCCGCCAGAAGCACATTGGTAAACACAGGACCCGGCTTAAACTCAAAATTTCCTTCTTTGGGCTGATATACGCTGATGCCCGTCACATCGGAAGGCAGCAGGTCAGGCGTAAACTGAATACGGGAAAAAGCAAGCGCCATGCTCTTTGCCAGCGATTTCGCCAGCACCGTTTTGCCCGTACCCGGCATATCTTCGAGCAGCACATGACCTCCCGCAATCAACGCAGCAAGCACAATATCCACCGTTTTCTCCCGGCCGATCATTACTTTTGATACATTTTCATTGATCTTTTTGCCCAAAAAAGCAATATCTTTGTATTCCATTTTTATGTCATTCCTTTCGGTCGAAAAATCCTTATTTTTATCATAACGGAATCGAAACAAAAAATCAAGTTTTGTTTATGTATCAGCATAAAACCTTTTCTTTTTCAACCGCATGTGCTATAATATTGAATGGATTTTTCCCAAATATATTTTGTTTTAATACATGGAGGTAATGTGCTATGGCCCGTAATCAATTTGGCGGTTTTGGCGGTCCCAACATGCAGCAGCTGATGCGTCAGGCTCAGAAGATGCAGGAGCAGATGCAGAAGATGCAGGAAGAACTGGATCAGAAAGAATACACCGCTACTGCCGGCGGCGGCATGGTCAGCTGCAAAGTAAGCGGCAAGCGCGAACTTTTGTCCCTCGAAATCAAACCCGAAGCAGTGGATCCCGATGATGTGGAAATGCTGCAGGATATGATTCTGGCTGCCGTAAACGAAGCGCTCCGCGAAGGCGAAAAGACCCGTGAAGAAACCATGGGCCGTCTCGCTCCCGGCGGCATGGGCGGCATGTTCTGATATTTCCATGGTCATGATGAACGATCCCATCGGGCGCATCGCACAGGAATTGGCGCGCTTGCCCGGCATCGGCCAGAAATCCGCTATGCGGCTGGCCTATTTCATCGCGTCCATGCCTGAAGAACAGGTGCGGTCTCTGGCTTCAGCGCTGTGGAACGGGCGCAAAGCCATCCGCTACTGCAGTATCTGCGGGAATTTTTCCACAGACGATGTGTGCGATATCTGTCAGAACGAAAACCGCCACAACGGTCAGATCTGCGTAGTACGTGATCCGCGGGATGTGGCCGCCATTGAACGCATGCGCGATTTTAAGGGGCTGTACCACGTACTGCACGGTACGCTCTCCCCCATGAACGGCATCGGCCCGGATGATATCCGCATCAAGGAACTGGTTTCCCGTCTGTCCGATGACAGCATCACCGAAGTGATCCTGTGCACCAACCCGGATATAGAAGGCGAAGCCACGGCCACCTACATCGCCCGGCTCATCAAACCTATGGGGGTTACAGTTTCCCGTATTGCCCGCGGCGTGCCGGTAGGCAGCGATCTGGAATATGCAGACGAAGTTACTTTGGCAAAAGCAATGGAAGGCAGGCGTGAAATGTAATGCTTCACTTTTATCACGGCGTGATGGGCTCCTCCAAAACAGCGCAGCTTCTCATGCAGCGGTACAATTATCAGCAGTTAGGCCTGAAAGTGGCGCTTTTGAAGCCTGCCGTAGATACCCGTATCAGCCTGAGTACGGTATACAGCCGCGTTGGTCTTCGTGCAGAAGCCGAAGTAGTGCTCCATCCCGGCGACAGCGTGCGGGAGCAGTTAAGCTGGCTGGCTGTGCAGCACGCCCATAATGATTATGAGTATGTGTTTGTGGATGAAGCACAGTTTCTTTCCGAAGAACAGGTACAGGAATTGGCAGACCTTGCCGATGACAGAGAAATTTTCTGCTACGGCTTGAAGACGGACTTTATGGGGCAATTCTTCCCCGGTTCAGCTGCCCTTCTGCGCCTTGCTGAAGATATTCAGGAAGTAACGGGCGGTCTTTGCTGGTGCGGCAAGAAAGCCACCATGAACACCCGTGTTGATGCCGAAGGCAATGTCATCAAACACGGCGAACAGGTATTGATTGATAATCAACAGCAGATCAAATATATTGGCCTTTGCTATAAGCACTGGCGCGAGGGAAAAGCACATGCATAACGTGAATCTGTTTCTTCAGAATCACCTGTGGCTGCCGGTCATGCTCCTGACGGGGCTGCTCTGTGCAGCCATCATTTTATTGGTGGTTTTACTCAAAAAGCAAAATACAAATCATTCTCTGCCGCTGGAAGATCAGCAGTTGCTGCTTGATTTGCGCATGAAAAGCGATGCGCTTTCTGCCCGTCAGCAGGAAATGCATCAGGCTTTGCATCAACTGCCCAACCGCGAGGACCAGGGCCGCCTGTCCGACAGCCAGACACAGCACCTGAGCGCACGGATGGATGCACTGGGTACCCGCATCGACATGATTGGTCAAACGCAGGAGCAAAGATTGCACCGGATCGGCGCAACACTGGATGAAAAATTGACCCATAACGAAACGCGCATGGAAAAAATGCGCGAAACACTGCATCAGAGCGTCACAAAGCTGCAGGAAGAAAACAGCAAAAAGCTGGAAGAAATGCGCGTTACTGTAGACGAGAAGCTTCACGCCACGTTGGATAAGCGCCTGGGTGAAAGCTTTTCCCTGGTCAATCAGCGTCTGGAACAGGTATATAAGGGACTTGGTGAAATGCAGTCTCTGGCCGTTGGCGTAGGCGATTTAAAGAAAGTACTTACCAACGTCAAATCCCGCGGTGTATGGGGCGAAATGCAATTGGGCACACTGCTTTCTCAAGCCCTCTCCCCCAATCAGTACGACGAAAACGTTGCCGTTGTCCCCAATTCAACGCAGCGTGTGGAATTTGCCGTACGCCTTCCCGGCAAACAGGATGAAACGGTCTATCTGCCCATCGATGCCAAATTCCCCGTAGAAGACTACCAGCGCCTGCTGGATGCACTGGAAAGCGGAGAAAGCACCGCCATTGCCGCTGCAGAAAATGCGCTGCATACAGCCATCCGCACCGAAGCCAAGCGAATCAGCAGCAAATATATCGTACCGCCGTATACTACGGATTTCGCCATCATGTTCCTTCCTCTGGAAGGGCTGTATGCCGAAGCGCTCCGGTGCCGGGGACTGACAGAAGAAATGCAGGAAAAATATCGCGTTGTCATTGCCGGTCCCACAACGCTCAATGCACTGCTCACCAGTTTGCAGGTAGGTTTCCGTACACTGGCCATCGAAAAGCGTTCCGGAGAAGTGTGGCAGCTGCTCAGCGCCGTAAAGACAGAATTCTCCCGTTTTACCGAACTCTTGGAAAAGGCGCATAAGCAGCTCAATACCGTCAGCAATTCGCTGGAATCTGCAAGCCGCAAAAGCCGTACCATTACAGGCAAATTGAAAAAAGTGGAACAATTGGACGAGGGTATGGCTGCAAGGTTGCTGGGTGCAGATGAAGATGACATGACCGATGACCCTGAACAGCTGGGTTTCTGATGTCGTTGATGTACTTTTTCCAGTTTATGTATGATTCAGACAGTTTGAAGCTGTTTTCAAACATTTCCTCGGGACATACGGATTGTTTTGTGCCATAATATCCGTTGAAAGGAGTTGTAGCTTATGGAACAGATTGGCAAAGAGATTGAAAAGGTCATCAAAGCCGGTATAGGCGCCGTAAAAACGGGTGTGGAGTTTTCTGCCGAAACGCTGGAAAAACTGGCTCAGAAAGGCGAACCCCTTTACATGCAGGCCAAGTCTTCCATCTGTGAAGCCGCAGGAAAAGTAAAAAAGGCTGTGGATGACAGTAACATTCCCGAAAACTTCAGCATGATGCTGGGCGGAAAAGTAACAGTAGATACCGTCATCAGTGTGCTGCGGCGTCTGAACAAGGAAGAATTGGATGCAATCCGCAGCGCCATTGAAGCGATGTATGATGAAGCGCCTGATGCCGAAAAGGACAGTGAATCTGAAGAACAATGCGCTTGCGGCTGTGAAAAGCAATCTGCTTGCAGCGCTGACACCGCAAATGAGTCTTCTGAAGAAAACTCTTCTGAAGAAAACAACTGACCGTCATCGCAAAACAAATGCAACAAAAAACCGCCTGTATAACAGGCGGTTTTGTTTTATCTATTTTACTTCTTGCGGCGGAGGAAGGCAGGAACGCCCAGTTCATCCGTCTGGGGAGCCTGAGGCTGCTGAGGCGCAGGCTGAGCAGCAGGCTGGTAAGCGGGCTGCTGATATTCAGGCTGCTGACCATAAGCAGGAGGTACAGGCGCATTGCCATAAGCGGGCTGCTGGGGTGCTGCCTGGTAAGGCGCATTCTGCTGGTAGGCAGGAGGCACGGCGCCGCCAAAGGAAGGCTGCTGGAAAGCCCCCATATTGCGAACCGGAGCCACAGGACGGGCACCGCCGGGGAAGAACGCGCCTTCACCTTCATAGGTGGCGGGAGCGGGAGCTTCAAAGGCAACTTCTTCCGCACTTTCCGCACGGGCACGGTTTTCATAGGGATTGAAGGTCACGGGAGCGCCGTAATTCAGCACGGAGGCGCCATGCTTTTTGCGGGTTTCACGGGCCGGGAAGGGCGTTTTTTCAAAACCGGTAGCAATCACGGTAATACGCACTTCATCCTTCATGGATTCATCAATACCGGCGCCAAAGATGATGTTGGCTTCGCTGTCGGCAGATTCCATGATCAAGTTGGCAGCTTCATTTACATCCATGATGCTCAGATCGCTGCCGCCGGTGATGTTGATCAGCACAGCGCGGGCGCCGTCGATCTTGGTTTCCAGCAAGGGGCTGGCAATCGCATTCTTGGCAGCGTCCACCGTCTTGGTTTCGCCCTTGCCAAGGCCAATGCCCATGTGAGCCATACCGCCGGATTCCATCACAGTCTTCACGTCGGCAAAGTCCAGGTTGATCATAGCGGGCTGAGAAATCAAATCCGCGATGCCCTGAATACCCTGACGGAGCACATCATCCGCAATGCGGAAGGCTTCCAGCATGGAAGTACCCTTGCTGACCACCTGCAGCAGACGGTCATTGGGGATAACTACCAGCGTATCCACGCTCTGCTTCAGTTCGTTGATGCCGATTTCGGCATTCTTCATACGCTGCTTGCCTTCAAAAGTGAAGGGCTTGGTAACCACAGCGATGGTGAGGCAATTGTTTTCACGGGCAATTTCTGCCACTACGGGAGCCGCGCCCGTACCAGTGCCGCCGCCCATACCGGCGGTAACAAACACCAGGTCTGCGCCCTTGAGAGCCTGCGCAATTTCTTCGCGGCTTTCTTCGGCAGCACGGCGGCCGATATCCGGCACAGCACCGGCACCCAGACCCTTGGTCAGCTTTTCGCCGATCTGGATCTTGACATCCGCATTGGACAGGGTCAGCGCCTGACGGTCGGTATTGACAGCAATAAACTCCACGCCGTTCAAACCGGCCTCAACCATGCGGTTTACCGCATTGGTACCGCCGCCGCCGCAGCCAACAACCTTAATGGATGCGAAGGAACTCTGTTCCACCTGAACTTCAAAAGGCATGGTTAATCCTCCTATTATTCGCAGGTTGGTAAATCATCAAATTACTCAGTTGCCAAACAGGCTGCGGAAGAAGCCGCCAAGACCCGTCTGATTGTTGTTGCCGGACACCGTATCAATCACCAGGTCCAGTAGACCCAGTGCGCTGGAATACGCAGGGCTGGAAAGCTTGACTGCCTTGCGGGGCAGTTCACGCACGGTGCGTTCCAGCTTGGCAGCCAGGTATTCGCGTCCGCCGCGGTTGATGGCAAGGCCGCCGCCGGTCAGGTACACAGGAGACCAGTTGCTCAGCTTCACGCCGCTTTCCTTGATGGCATCACGAACAGCTTCGCAGATCTCTTCTGCACGGGGCATCAGCACTTTTTCCACTTCTTCACGGGGAATAGCGCGCGTTACGCCATCCTTGCCGGGAACATCAAAAGAAGCTTGTCCCGCAGCAATGCCGTAAGTAAATACACGCTTGATCTCTTCCGCACTCTTCAGGGGAATATCCAGCCCCCATGCCACATCGGCAGCGATATTGCCGCCGCCCATGGGGATGGAAGTGAGAGAGGTAATGGCATCGCCTTCCACGGTCATCACATCCGTGCACAGGTAACCCACATCCACCAGCACTGCAGTGCGGTCACGTTCTTCATCGGCAATAAAGAGCATAGCCTGTCCCGTGGGGGTGGAGAAGAATCCGTTCACCTTCACATCCAGCGCACGGAAGCGCTCGATCACGTCGTTCAGAAAGAACTCGTCCGCCACCACGAAGGATACCATGGCACGCAGTTCATAACCACGCATATTCATGGGTTCCAGCGTCTTTTTGCCGTCATCCACAATAAACCAGGCAGGCGCACGGTGGATCACGCTGCCACGTACATCGCCCAAATCGTGCTGTGCGCGCTCGAACAATTCGTTGATATCACGGGCAGTCACCCGGGGGTCAGCGCCCTGCAGCGCCACCCTGGCTTCCACGGTATATACCTTGGAAAACTCGGCAGGCACACCCACATGCACTTCACGGATGCGGGTGCCGGACTGGCTTTCCGCTTCCTTCAGCGCTGCACGGATGGCGTCATTCACTTCCTGAGGATTGTTCCAGCTGCCTTCCATAAAGCCGTCATACACAGCAAGGCCGGCGCCGGTAATATCGCAGCGCTGTCTTCCGCTGCTTTCGGCCACCAGCGCTGCGATTTTGCTGGTACCAAAGTCCACTGCGGCAATCGTTGTTTTCATCCGTCTATCAACTCCCGTTTGATGGGGGATTTTGTATTGATCCCACGCAACCTGAAACATACATTTTGGCAACACGCAGAAAAACCGAATGCACCAATATCTATTCGGTCACTTTATTGTAACCTTTCTGTGATAACTTTGCAAGACCTAAACCGGAAAAACCCAGCATATTTTTACTTTTTTGGCCTTTTTTTCAAATATCCGGCGGGGTATAGGTAGCGTATCCGGGCGCCGTTGCATCCAGTGCGCCCGGTTCTTTGCCCATTTTCCTCAGTTCGTCCAGCACTCCGCGTACGGTAAACAGTTTGGCACGCATCTCTTTGGCATCGCCCAGGTTTACAACATATCCATCCACCGATACAAGATACAGGTTATCCGTCCGGACAAGATTCAATTCAGAAAACTCCCGAAAACAGTTCTGCACATGCATTTCATCCATCACAATGCAATAGGCGTTCAGCTGCTGCTGATGAACAGGAAGCAGTTTTTCCCCCACCGCAATCCTTTTGACATTCATACCGCTGAGCATCAGATAGCCTTCATCATACCGGGGCGTATCCCTTTTTTCCAATACCAGACCTGTATTATCCAGAAGATACTGCCCCTCGGACAGATTGAGCACCGCGCAGGGAACCTGCTCCTTTACATAAAGCACCACTTCATGAATACCCCTGTATTCCATTCGTTCATAGGTCAATCGGATGTGGCTGTCAATTCCCTCTTGTACGCTTTTCTCCCGGATATTGAGAATGCTGACGGGTTTGTTCATTCCCGCCAGTGCAATAATTTCGCTCTGTGTTACATGCACATTTCCCACTACCGTGATGGTACGCACTTTCAGCACCGTTACATGGCACAGGATCAATCCTGCCAGTATCAAAGCAAGCAGCAATCCCGCCGTTTTCGCGGCGGTGCGTCCGGTGGGCTTTGCAGACGGTGTCTGCTCCGGATAAGGTTGATAATTCTGCATAAACTGCTGCCTCCTTCGCGTTTATTGAATGCGCATCACATCCGCACCCAATGTCAAAAGCATTTCTTCCATTTTTTCGTATCCGCGGTCAATGTATTCTACCCGGTCCACCACACTGACACCTTTCGCTGCAAGCGCCGCCAGCACCAGCGCAGCGCCGCCTCTCAGGTCTCTTGCCGTTACATGACCGCCCGCAAGGCTGCCAACGCCCCGGATAATTGCCGTGCGTCCGCTGATGCGGATCTTTGCGCCCATAGCATTCAAATCTCCCACATGGGTAAAACGGTTTTCAAACACGTTTTCCGTGACCAGCGAGCATCCTTCCGCAAGCGTGCACAAAGATACCATCTGGCTTTGCATATCCGTAGGAAATCCGGGATGGGGCTGCGTTTGTATTTCCCCCACCGCGTGCAGTTTTTGCGGCGCACGCAGCGCCAAACCTTTATCGTCCCTGCGCACATCGCAACCCATTTCCCGCAATTTGGCAATCACCGGTACCATATCCCCTGACCGGGCACCTTTGAGCAAAATATCCCCGCCCGTGATGGCTGCCGCAGAAAGCAGTGTTCCTGCCACAATCCTGTCCGGAATGGGATGATATGTAATACCATGAAGTTTTTCCACACCTTCAATGCGGATCACCTGTGTGCCTGCTCCTTTCACCGAGCCGCCCATCTTATTGATAAAACGCTGCAAATCCAGAATTTCCGGCTCGCGGGCTGCATTGTGAATGGTGGTTACACCCTGCAGCAGCACAGACGCCATCATCACATTTTCCGTCGCGCCCACGCTGGGATAATCCAGGTATACGTCTCCCGCATGCATATTCCTGCCGTCGCAGAAGATTTTGCCGCCGCTTTCTTCTATCTCCACACCCAATGTCTTTAACCCCTTGAGGTGCAGATCAATCGGCCTGAGGCCAATTTCGCAGCCGCCGGGATAAGGTACCTGTGCATTGCGAAGCCGGGACAAAAGCGGTCCCAGCAAAAACACTGAAGAGCGTATCTGCTTGCACAGTTTTTCCGGCATATCACCATTTTGCAGTGTGTGGCTGCGTACCTGAACGGTACCGTCCCCAAAGGTGCACCGGCACCCCAGTTTCTCCAGGATTTCCATCATGGCACGGATATCCTTCAAATCCGGCACATCCGTCAGCACCACCGGATCATCCGTCAGTATAGAAGCCGCCAGCAAAGGCAACACCGCATTTTTGGCGCCGTGCACCCGAATACTGCCCGACAGTTTTTTACCGCCGCGGATGAAAAAACGATCCATCCCCTTCACCTTCCCTTTCACATGCTTCCATGCTATGCAGAAGGCTGCAATCGGTGCAGAAACAAATGATCATCACACACATCAGGTAAGACGGTTATTCCCATAGCGGCTGATATTGAACACGATGCCCATCGCCGCAAGAGTAATGGATAAAGATGTACCGCCCGCACTGAAGAAAGGAAGCGGCAGTCCGGTAGTCGGTAAAATCCCCACCACCACACCCATATTGATGAAAGCCTGCATGGAGATGACGCTTACGATACCGGCTGCAAGCAGACAACCAAACTGGTCGGGGCAATGCACGGCTACCCGAAGCCCGCAGAAGAAAAAACATACAAACAGCAAAATGACCGCAAGACAGCCTGTGAGGCCAAAGTCCTCGCCCACAATGGCAAAAATGAAATCACTTTCCGGGTAAGGAAGGTAGGCAAACTTCTGTCTCCCCTGCCCCATACCCATCCCAAACAAGCCGCCGGATCCAAAGGCAATCAGCGATTGAGATAGTTGATACCCTTCATCGCTCATTTTGGCAAAGGGATCCATAAACGAAAGCAGACGTTCTCTCCGGTATTCCGCACTCCAGGCATAATATCCGAAAAGCACCGTCCCCATGGCACCCAGTACGCCCATATGTTTCCATTTGGCGCCCGCCAGCATGATCATGACCACACTGACAATAATGATGGTGCCGGCAGTAGACAAATTCGGCTGCTCCAGAATCAGAAGAAACATAACCCCCGGCAGCACCAGCATGGGCACAATGCCCTTCCAGAAATGGCCAATTTCCTTTCCCTGCATGGTAAGAAACAGTGCCAGAAACAACACTGCCGCATACTTTGCAAATTCGCCCGGCTGAAAAGAAAGTCCACCAACACCAAGCCATCGTCTGGACCCATTGATGGATTTTCCAATTCCCGGAACGATCACCAGCAGCAGTAATATGACGCTGACGCCGGCAAAAGAGAGCACTACTTTCCAGTTTCCCCAGAAGCGGTAGGGTATGCGCATGGTCACATTCATGGCAGCAATACCCAAACCCAGCCCCAGCAGCTGCTTTTTCATTTCAGAAAAGGGATCATTGGCAGCAGCCACATAATAAGTAGCGCTGAACAGCGTGATCAGTCCAAACAGAATCAGCAGGACCATGACCGTCATCAGTGTTCCGTCCGCAGGCGGCAGTCGGTTGCCTTTCTGCGGTTTTGTCTCCCGTGCGCCGTTTCCAGCGCCGATCATGAAATCCCTGCCTTTCTATTCTGCTGCTTATTTCAAATCAAGAACCAGCTGTTTGAAAATACGTCCCCGTTCCTCATAATCGCTGAACATATCAAAAGAGGCGCAGGCAGGCGACAAAAGCACATTCCCGCCCTGTACAGACAGCCTGCGAGCCTGTTCCACCGCGTCCTGCATATTAGCCACATGATGAACGGACGAATAAGATACCGCTTGCAGCGCCTGCTCAATCTGAAGCGCCGTTTCCCCCATCAGCACGCAATGGCGGATTTCAGCAGTATTTTTGATTACCTCTGCCAGAGGAGCAAAAGATACATGCTTGTCGCTGCCGCCCAGAATCAGCACCGTAGGCGCCTTCATGGACAGCACCGCCTTAATGGTAGAATCCACATTGGTTCCCTTGCTGTCGTTGATGTAGCGGACTGTATCCACTTCCCTCACAAACTCAATGCGGTGCTCCACACCGGAGAAAGTGGTCAAGCCTTTCACAATATCTGCTGCGCAGACGCCGGAAAGACGCGCCATCAAAGAAGCTGCCAAAGCATTTTCCAGATTGTGGGGCCCCGGAATAATCAGTTCGTCCTGGTGGCAGAGCGTTTCTTCCAGTCCATTAAAACGCAGCATCAGCATACCATTGCGCACAAAGGCGCCGTTTTCCACTTCCCGGGTGCGGGAGAAAAGGAATACCTTCCCCTTCTGCCCATCCCGCATCCCCAGACAGGCAGCATCATTTGCATTGAGAACGCATGCATCTTCCATCTGCTGCGCATCAAACAGGTGCCTTTTCAGGGCAATATAGTTTTCCATGGTGCCGTGGCGGTTCAAATGATCTTCCGAGATGTTCAGCACAGCACCCACCGACGGATGAAAATACGCCGTGGTTTCCAGCTGAAAGGAGGATACTTCACAGACAATCATATCCTTCTCCCCGGCTTCCATAACAGCCGAAGACATGGGATAACCGATATTGCCAGCCACAATAGCATGACGACCGGCACTTTCAAAAATATGTCCCAGCAGCGAAACGGTGGTGGTTTTGCCATTCGTGCCCGTCAGCGCCACCATATCACAGGGCGCAAAGCAAGCGGCAAATTCCAATTCACCCAGTACCGGAATGCCCATTTCCTGTGCCATACGCACAACAGGCGCCTGAATAGGCACACCAGGGCTGATGAGCAACGCATCACAGGAAGGCAGTACATCTTCCGCTTTCTCCCCAAGCCGCCATTCCACAGGCAGCTTTTTCAGGCAGTCCAACGCCCCCTGAAACTCTTCTTCCGTCTTCCGGTCATTGATAACAGCCCGAATGCCCAAAGAGGCGGCCAGTTCGGCCGCCGCTATACCGCTGCGGGCCATGCCGAGAATCAGCATGCGCTTGCCCGCCAGATGTTTATATTCTCTGTTTCCGTTCATGAAGAACATCTCCAATTCAGTACATACCCCATTAAATCAAAGGTAGCACAGACACAACCGCAATGGCAGACAGCACCAGCGTGACAACAAAATACATGGCCACAACCTGCACTTCCTTCATGCCGCACAGTTCAAAATGATGATGGATGGGAGACATTTTGAAAATACGCTTGCCGGTACCGGTCTTTTTGCGGGTGTACTTGAAATACAGCGTCTGCATCATTACAGATACGGAAGACATGATGCAGGTGAAGCAAATCAGCACCAGCAGGAATTCCAGCTTCATCAACATGGCAACGCCCACCATCACACCGCCGATGAACATGCTGCCCGTATCACCCATAAAAATTTTGGCAGGATGTGCGTTGAAACGCAGGAAACCCACGCAGGCGCCGCACAGCGCAAAGCACATGGCAGCCACAATCTCATTGCCGCCAAACAGTGTGGCGATCAGTCCAAAGGCCACCATGCCGGTAGCCGTTACTGTGGAAAGAATGCCGTCTACGCCATCCTGCAGATTCGCACTGTTGGTCATAAACACCACCAGCACCGTCATAACAGGCACGTAGAAAATGCCCAGGTCCCAGGTGCCCTTTGTAAAAGGAATCACCACATCGCTGCCCTTCACATAGTAGCAGTACACAGAGAACAGCGCGCCTACTGCAATCTGACCAATGATCTTCTGAATGGGAGAAAGGCCGTCGTGGCGCTTTTTCACATCCTTGATAAAGTCATCCGCAAAGCCGATGGCCATGGAGCCGATTGCCACAAACAAAAGCGCAAACAAAGGATTCTGCCAGGAAAAGAAGGAATATTCCACTTCTTTTTTCACTGTCATCCACACCGCAGCCAGCAGCGTGACCACCACTGTGATCCCGCCAATGAGAATACCGCCCATATTGGGCGTTCCCTGCTTTTTCTTATGAGCCTGAGGACCCAGATCATAAATCGTCTGGCCAAACTTCATCTTTTTCAGCACGGGCAAAAGTTTGGGCATCAGCAAAAGCATAAGCGCCACGGCAAGGGCGAAGAGAATGTACGGCTGCAATGTCATTTTATACCACTCCTTTGGTGTATTGGCTTATATCAGGATTTACAGTATCAGTTCTCCATCTCGGCAAGGAGTTCCTGCACCACAACCTTTTCATCAAAAGGATTTTTAACACCGTTGATCTCCTGATACGTTTCGTGACCTTTACCAGCCAGGACGATCACATCGCCATCCTGCCCAATCTCCAGTGCATAGCGGATAGCTTCTCGGCGGTTTTCAATCACCACATACTTACCATCCGTCTTTTTAGTGCCTTCTTCCACTTCCTTGAGAATCTGGAACGGGTCTTCGGTTCGGGGGTTATCGCTGGTCAGAATGGACAGATCTGCAAGCTTTCCGCCAATCTCGCCCATGATAGGACGCTTGATGGGGTCGCGGTCGCCGCCGCAGCCAAATACACAAATCACACGGTTGCGGGTAAACTCCCGTACGGTGGTCAGAATGTTTTCCAGCGCATCCGGAGAATGGGAATAGTCCAGCAGTACTTTATAGGGCGTATGGGTATCCAGCACTTCCGCGCGGCCGGGCACGGCACGCACGCTTTCCAGCGCCTGCGTAATCACAGCCGGATCAATGCCCATGATAAAGCCTACGGACGCCGCGGCCAGCGCATTATATACATTGAACATACCCGTCAGCTTCAGATGCACAGGGTATTCTCGGGTGTTATGCAATTTCATCACAAAACTGACGCCGTTTTCGGTAATCTCAATATCGCGGGCGTACAGGTCTGCATTAACGGCAATACCGTAAGTCATGCAAGGCACCTTGATATCCTGCAGAATGCTCTGAGACGTAACTTCATCTGCATTCACCGCAGCATTGCTGATCCATTCAGGCGCAAAGAACCGCTTTTTGCATTCAAAATACTTTTCCATGGTACCAAAAAGATCCAGATGGTCCTGAGAAAGATTGGTATAGCAGCCTGCATCAAAATGCACATTCTCAAGGCGGCCCATTTCAATGGCATGGGCGGATACTTCCATGCTTACCGCCTGCACGCCTTCATCCGCCATCCGGCGAAGGGTACGGTGCAGATCAATGGGTTCGGGCGTGGTAAACTCACTGTGCAGATACCGGTCGCCAATCATGTTGCCTGTTGTGCCGATAATACCGGCCTTCATGCCCGCATGCTCCATAATCGCTTTCACAAGATACGTGGTAGTCGTCTTGCCCTTCGTGCCGGTAATACCCAGCATTTTCATTTCCCGGGCAGGATAGCCAAAGAAAGCCGCTGCCATATCCGTCATCGCACGACGGGTGTTTTTCACCAGCACCTGCGGCACATTCAGGTCCAGAAAGTGTTCCACAACCAGCGCGCAGGCACCTTTTTCCACTGCGCCGGGAGCAAACTTATGGGCATCAAACCGAGCGCCGGAAATGCAGAAAAACAGTTCGCCCTCTTTGATGATGCGGTTATCCATGCAAAGTTCCTTTACTTCGCAGTCTCCCCGTCTTTCCAGCACTTCCCTGCCGGCTTTTTCACAAAGTACAGATAAAAGCATGTTTATTCCTCCGTTGATCCGGGCAGTTCAAAAGTAACCGTTACGTTCTTGCCGGGTTCTGTATATGTCCCGGCAGACGGATACTGACTGATTGCCAGCCCACTGCCCTGTAAATTCATTTCCAGCCCTCTCAGCCGAAGCAATCTGCCTGCCTCCACGATGGAACATCCTGTCACATCAGGTACAAGCACCATTTCTTCCGCTGTAGCGGGCGTTTTTTCATATGTATAAAGCATCACCTGACCGCCGGTCAGAAGCGATGCGCCGGCATAAGGCGACTGTGCCGTTACAGTATTCCCTTCGCCATCCGTTTCAGCATAAAGCCCTGCCTTGTTCAATGCCGTTTTAGCCTCAGTCAATGACATTCCTACCACATCAGGCACCTGCGTCTTCACATTTTCATCCGATTCCGTGCGCCTGACACGCAGATACGGCAGTGCTTCTTCCAGAATCTGTCTGGCAAAGGGCGCCGCCGTGGTGCTGCCGTAATCTACCGGCACCTGTGCTTCATGCACCGTGACCAGAACAGCAACCTGCGGTGCATCCATGGGAGCAAAGCCGATAAAGGAGCCAATGTGCACATCGCTGACCACACGGCCGTTTTTGTACACCTGCGCCGTACCTGTTTTGCCGCCCACCTGATAACCGCTTACAGCGCCATTTTTGCCGCCGCCGTTATCCACTACATTCAGCAGCAGTTCACGCATGATGCGGGAGGTTTCTTCCGTTATCGGCACAGAAACCACTTCAGGCCGCGTACTTGACAGCACATTCCCAGCCTCATCCAGCGTTTCTTTCACGATATACGGCTTCATCAGCCTGCCTCCATTCACCACGCTGCCGGCTGCGCATATCAATTGCAGCGGTGTAACTGCAACGCTCTGTCCAAAACCGATACGGGCCAGATCCACATCCTTGACGTATTTCTGCCCGATCAGCAAGCCGGCGCTTTCGCCGGTCAATTCAATCCCTGTCTTCCGACCCAAACCAAAGGCGGTCAGGTATTTATACAGGGTTTCCTTCCCCATCCTCAATGCCAGATTGACAAACACCGGATTACAACTGTTAGCCAAACCATCCTTCAACGTCTGATGACCGTGGCTGTTTTTCCAGCAGCGAATCCTGTCGCCATCCACATAAACAGAGCCCGTGCAGGTAAACGGTGAATGTATATTGGCCGCACCGCAGTCCAGCGCCGCAGCGCAAGTGAGAATCTTGAAGGTGGAACCGGGCTCGTACACATCCGTCACCGCAGTAATGCGCATCAGTTCCTGCAAAAGCTCGCTGTCATTTCGAGGCGGATCATTCGGATCATAATCCGGCTTCATGCACAAAGCCAGAATCTCACCCGTGTTAACATCCATCATAATGCACTGTACCCGGGAGGCATTATTGACTTCCATGCATTCCCGCATGGCCTTTTCCACTATACCCTGCAGGGTAGCATCGATCGTCAGACGTACACTGTTTCCCGTCCGGGCAGGTACATACACCGTTTTTCCATCCGGCAAAAGCCGTCCCCGGGCATCCGATTCGGTGCGCAGGCTGCCGGGCGTTCCCCGGAGCACATCTTCATAAAGCAATTCCAAACCGCTCTGCCCCACCGAATCCACATTCACCAAACCCAAAACCTGCGAAAGGAACGCACCTTTAGGATACCATCTGCGCACGTCTTCGTCAAATGAAATCCCATAAAGCGCCGATGCAGTTTTTTCATCCTGCATCATTTGCCGAATCGAATCTACCGTTTGGCGGCTGACCTGACGCTTCAATATAACAGATGCAAGCCCGGTCTTTCCAGCCTTTTGAAGGATGCTTTCTTCGGTCACCTGCAATACCGGCGCAAGTGCTTTTGCCAGTGCATTCGCATCTTTCACCATTTTGGGATTCAAAGTCACAATGTACGCCGTGGCTGACATGGAAAGCGTCTGCCCATTCCGGTCCTGAATTTCACCACGATGCGCGGTTACCACACCTTCACGTGTCCATTGTCTCACCCCGCGCAGCGTCAGTTCCTCTCCGCGCACCAGAGTCAGATAGCCAATGCGCAGCGCCACCAGCATAAACAGCAGCGACATGATTGCCAGCAGGGCGGCAAGCCGCTTACGGGTGATGATTTGTGTCCGAATAAAAAACGCCCCCTCAAGGGGCAGGGTGATGTTATCTCTTTCACCTGCTGCCCACCAACTGCGCCTGCGCGCTCTGGAGGGGGAGTTCCGCGGCGGCAGTCAAATTTGCTTTATTTTCTTCCGCCTTTGTAAACTGCTCAATTTCCTGTACGTAAAGGTGATAGGTGTTTCTTTCTTCGGATGCCACCATGCCAATTTCCCGCGCCATCACACTGATACGGGAAATATCGGTATTATCCGCCACTTTTTCCTTCAAAACTTCAATCCGGAGCAAGCTGTTATGTTTCGATGAGGTATAGCCATTTAAATCCTTCGTCAGCTGATTGCTTTGAAACATGAGCATACCCAGATACATCAGACACACAAACATCAGCGAGCCCAGATAGATGAGTGCCGCATTGCGTCCGACAGAAAACCTGCGCAACTTTTTCTTGGCCTGCGCCTGATAGCAGGATGCACACACTGTTCCGGCAGCGCCATCAGGCATATAAACCTGTGCACTGACATTGAACCGGTCATCACTTGCGTACTGACCGCCGGCCATAGCATATGTGTTCATGCCTCTTGCCTGGGACATTGTAGTGTATCCTCCTTTATCAAGAATTAGAACGAAGTATGTTACAGCAGTTTCTGTGCTTCATCCATCAAGGACAGCACATCCGGATGGTCCAGATGGAACTGTTCAATACTGCGACGGCTTTCCTCACTGTCGCGAAGAACGATGCAGTCATAAGCACCGCTGACCAGCACTTCTTTGCTGTCTTTCAGATAATGGCTGCGAAGCGCGCCGGGCAGCAGCAAACGGCCCTGAGCATCCATTTCACACTGCACATAGCTGAACTGGGTAAAGAAATCAAAAATCGGACGGATACTGCGCATCTTCGCACACATCGCCACATATTGATCGCGGCGCTTCATCCAGTTTTTGGTAGGATACAGCGCAATATTCTTGCAGTCTTCAGAAGGACAGACCACAAACTTCTCTCCCAGTTCTTGGCGGAAAGTCGCAGGGATGATCATACGGCCCTTCGCATCCAGACCATGAACATAACTTCCGGTAAAACCGAAATCTTCGGGCAAATATTCAGCGGAATCAGCATTGCTTACAATTGCAGTATTTACCTGCACTTGCTGCAGCTCTTTATCTTCTGCCATGCAATCCCCTCATTCCGCCATCAATTCTCCACTTTGTGGGCTTTTATGGGATTATTTTAGCGGAAAGTTGCTCACTTTGCAAGTACAAACAAAAAACAGATCCCGCCTTTGGGGATCTGTCATGTAATAAATTTGCAATATTTTGATTTTTATACGAATGTTCGTTCGCATATTCTTCATGAAAACAAAGGCGAACGCCTGGGGAACACTTTATAATTTTGTGCACATTACACTATTTTATATCCATTTTTATTGTGTATATGGCAGAAAATTTGCTACATTTTCGTGAACACTGTCTTTGGGAGTTTTCACATTTCCTCAGGGCTTGCGTACACAATACAAGAGGTGCATTCATTCTCCACTTTCAGGGATGAAAAGCTCAGAAACAGCATGTTATTCACAAAAAACGGCAATCATTTGGGCTTAAACCCTCAGATTGCCATATAAAGCTGGGATCATTCCCCACTTTTCGTTTCAACAGGCGCCAGTTCCCGTAATTGAAAATTCAAACCGTCACAACTGACGCAGTAATATGCTACTCCTTTGCGGATTCCATTAAACGCTCCGCGCAGAGAACCGCCATGCAAATGGCCATACACCACGTCCGTCACGCCGTATTTCTCTATCAACGCAGAAACCGGCGTATCGTTATGTTTTTCATCCAGCGGAGGATAGTGGGTCATCATCACCAGACGCGACGCCTTTAACTTTGCAGCCCGTTCCAAACTCAGTTCCATGCGGATCAGCTCGCGAGAATAGATTTTGAAATCCTCGCCTTCCTCCGCGGCAGGCAGCGTCCATCCACGGGACCCGGCAAAAGCCACACCATCCAGCAGCATGGCATCATTCTGCAGGGCATACATCCCGTGCGGCAGCACATCCCTTAAATGGTTGATGCCGCACCACCAGTAATCATGATTGCCGCGCAGAATGATCTTTTTTCCGGGCAGCTGACCCACCCGTTCAAGATCCGGCATGGCATCTTTCAGCTGCATAGCCCAACTTAGATCACCAGGCAGAAGCACCACATCTTCTTCCGTCACCCGTGCCAGCCAATCATTGCGGATTTTGTCGAAATGGCCGTCCCAATGAGCGCCGAAAACATTCATGGGCTTATCATCCCCGCCGGGCAGGTGCAGATCGCCGATGGCAAAAATCTTCATGGCTTACTCGTCTTCTTCGTCGTCTTCATCGGCCTCTTCATCTGCCATTTCCTGCAGGGAGAGGTCGGTTTCCATCTCATGATATTCTCCATTAGAAATATCATCAGAAATATCAGGAACGATTTCTTCCATCGTGCTGACAGGATCAATGCCTACATCTACAGTGATGTTGCCATCCGTTTCGTTATCCGTATCATGGCTGGACATTTCCTTATAGCACATCAGGCACACATCCTTACCAGGCATCACAGGATGTTCGTTGCAGACAGTGCAGATTTCTACTTCTTCACGGGTTTTTTCACCCTTCATTTCACGCTTGCAAACCTTACAGTATTTTTCGTCTTCCTGAATGTAGTTCATTTCGCAGCGGGGGCATTTGATCCAGGGCATGATGGTAACCTCCTGAAAAATGGTATTTACATATTTTGCATTGGAAATCGCTTTCCAATTTGTTTGACGCACACAGGGTTTATATATTACGATTTTATTGCTTCGAGCAACACTTTAGAAACACGGAGGTACTCACATGAAATATACCACGCGCATTACCGCTTCACTTCTGTGCACAGCATGCCTGCAGGTCCTTTCTCCCGCATTTGCAGAAGACAGCTGTCAGATCTGCGGCAAAAATACCTGCAGCACAATCTGCGAAAGCGTATTCTGGACCGCGAAGCCGGCAAACCAAACAACGCCGGCACCCTTGCAAACGCCTGCTCCGGTCCCGGAAACCGCCTGCACACCTGCTGCCACCGCCTCTGTAAAGCCTGTAAAACCACAAAGCACGCAAAAGCCTGCTCAAAACACGGGTGATTATACAACAGATTCCGTCTATGCGCAAGAGCAAATAGCATGGAATTTGATGAATCAGGACCGAATGAGCAGCGGACTTGCCGCGCTGCCGCTGGACAGCCGCCTTTCCGAACTGGCTCGTCTCAAATCTCGGGACATGGCGGAAAACCATTATTTCTCCCACACATCCCCCACTTACGGGTCTGCTTCGGATATGCTGCGCGCTCACGGTTATTCTTTCCAGGCAGTAGGCGAAAATATCGCCCATCACGCTACCGTCATCAAATCTCAGGCTGCTTTCATGTCCAGTGAAGGGCACAGACGCAACATCCTGGGAAAGAACTGGAACCGCGTTGGGATTGGGGTCTGGACGGATGCACAGGGTTACGTGTATGTCACCCAGTTGTTTGCACGATAATAGATAAACAGCAAAATATGTGAAGGACGCCTGAAGGCGTCCTTCTTTTTGTAGCTCAAACCGTTTTCTTTAAATGATTTCCAGGCTGAAAACGTACCTGGCTGAGAGCCGCCCGCCCCATTTCATGGGTACGGTATGTAGCATTCATCGTTCCCTGCTCAGAGGCATTCTCACCGTGCAATGAATCATTTACATATTCACCTGCGCGCACATAACGCATATCCAGCGCCTTCCTTAACGCCTCTCCCATGACAGCTCGGCGGTTTCTGGCCGGCCGTCTGGCTTCTTCCAGCATATTTCCCTGCATTCTCTTCACCTCCGGATAGGCTGCGGTTTTTCACCCGCACTCCATCCTATGCCGGGAAGCGCAAAAGGGTCCTGTTATTTTTCCATTTCTTTGCGGATGCAGTCTGCAATCTGTGCAGCGCAAACACGATATCCTTCTTCCGTCAGATGCAGATGATCTTCGCACTTATACAGGTCATCCTTCGCAGCACAGAGCGCATACAGATCATTTACCGGAACATTTTCCTTTTCCATCACTTCCAGCGCAGCCGCATTATACTTGCGCACAGAATCATTGTTGTATGCAATCAGGCTCTGCGTACCCGTCACATCTTCCGCAACGCCTGCTTCATCCACTGGTGTAGTAGTGGCAAAAATGATTTTCACATGATTATCGCGGCACAGCTTGATAATGCGCTTCAGGAAATGCTGATATTCCGGAACGGGACACAGTTCTTCCGTCATAGGTGCTTCCTGATGCATGTCCCAATAGCCATTGTTCCAGTGCACCAGTTCGGCATCCGGATGCATGCGCAGCAGCTGATTGCACTGCCACAGGGTATACGCAGCAAAACGGCCGTTGTCCCAGTCAATATAAACCACTTCATATTCATCCTGAAGCATTTCCTTCACATAATCCTGATAACCCATGCGAATGGAATCGCCCAGCAGAATCACTTTTCTCATTGTTCATTTCCTCCAGTGTTTGCTTTCTTGCGTTTCTTACAGTGTACGTTGTTTGCAGTGTTTTGTAAAGCACCAGATTTATTCTTTTTGTCATCATACATTGACTGCACACGCTTCCGGCAATATAATACAAGCAGATAAAACTGAAAGGTGGATGGTCAGATGAAAAAGTTCTTTACTATTCTTTGCATAATGGCGCTGTCCATGCTCTGCCTGACAGCCGTTGCGGAAGAAAACCCTTACGCCACGCCTTCCGGGTTCGACATCAAACAGCAGGATACGGTATACGGCAAAACCGTATATCACACCTATCAATCCACTACCACCGGCAGCGAGCGCAAATGCTATGTCATTCTGCCTCCCAACTATGATGCCGAAAAAGCCTATCCGGTGCTGTACCTGTTCCACGGCATCGGCGGCGACCACGGCGAATGGATGGGCGGCAAACCCGATGTGGTCGTGGGCAATTTGATTGCTGCCGGCGAAGCAAAAGAAATGATTATCGTCACGCCCAATATCAAAGCCTTCCCTGCCGGCACTATCAACTCCGGCGGCATGTACAGCGCAGACGCCATTGCTGCATTTGACAATTTCATCAACGACTTCCGGGATGATTTGATGCCCTTCCTGGCCACACAGTACAACCTTGCCCCGGGCCGCGAAAATACCGCTGTGGCCGGTCTTTCCATGGGCGGCCGCGAAGCGCTGTATATCGGTTTGACCATGCAGGATGAAATTGGCTATATTGGCGCTTTCTGCCCCGCTCCCGGCGTGCTGGCATATGCCAACGAAGGCGGCCTCATTGCAACGGAAGAAATGAAGGTGAAAGATGATTATAAAACATTGATCATGATCATGACCGGCCTTTCCGACAACATGGTAGGCGAATGGCCCCAAACCTATTCCGATACGCTTACCCAAAACGGTACGGAAAACATCTTCTACAAAAGCATCGGCGGACATGATTTCTTCGCCTGGAAAAACGGGCTTTACAACTTCGCCAAACGGATTTTTCAGGATTGATTGAGATATCCCGCAAAATAAAAACGGCACTCTTTTCAGAGGCCGTTTATTTGTTTCCTGTTTTTATCAGGTTTCGGTTTCTTCCACCGTTTCAATTTCTTCTGTTGCTTCTTCTGCATCCTGCAGCACTTCCTCCAGCACGGACAGCAGCTGCTCTCTGCCATCTCCGTTTTCAGAAGAGAAGCACAGCACCTGCCAGGGCTGTACCTGCAGCGCACGGCAGATAGGCGCCAGATGCTTCATGCGGGCACCGCGGCTGATTTTGTCAGACTTGGTGCAAACCACCATAAAGGGAATCCCCTTGGCGCGAAGGTAGGCATTCATCTGCACATCGTCCTGCGTAGGCTCATGGCGAATATCCACCAGATGCAGCGTAAGACGCAAATCCTCTGCCTGCTCAAAATACCCATCCATCATTTTGCCCCAGCGGAGTTTTTCCTGCTTGTCCACTTTGGCAAAGCCATAACCGGGCAGGTCAACCAGATAAAAGTTCTTGTTGAGCAAAAACAGGTTGATAAGACGGGTTTTTCCGGGGGTAGCACTGGTACGGGCCAGCTTATTGCGGCGGCATACCTTATTGATCAAGCTGCTTTTGCCTACATTACTGCGGCCCACCACAGAAATCTGCGGCATGGACTCCCGAGGCGCCTGATAGGCATTCATGGAAGTGATAAATTCAGCGGATGTAATCTCCATATTGATCCCCTTGTCTTACTTGTCGCACAGGACGATTTTGAGTACATCCGCAGCCGTTTCGGCAAAATGCACATCAAAGCCCTTCAGCACGTGAGGCGGCACATCCTCCAGATCCTTTTCGTTTTCCTTGGGGATCAGGATGGTTTTGATCCCGGCGCGGTAAGCTGCCAGCAGTTTTTCTTTCACACCGCCAATAGGCAGCACACGGCCGCGGAGCGTAATTTCGCCCGTCATAGCCACATCCTGGCGCGCAGGCCGCTGGGACAGCGCACTGGTCAGTGCAGATACCATGGTAACGCCTGCGGAAGGCCCATCCTTGGGCACTGCGCCTTCAGGCACGTGGATGTGAATATCCCTGGTTTTATAGAAATCTTCTTCAATGCCGTATTCAGCAGCATGAGCGCGCACATAACTCATGGCAGCCTGAGCGCTCTCCTTCATGACGTCACCCAGCTGACCGGTCAGTTTCAATTGACCGGTACCCTGCATCACAGAACACTCAACCGCCAGCGTTTCGCCGCCCACCGTGGTATAGGCAAGTCCGTTTACCACGCCAATTTGCGGCTTCTTTTCAGGCATTTCACGCAGGTAGCGCACTGCGCCCAGATATTCATGGAGCCGGGATGCCGTGACCTGCACGGATTCCATATCCTTATCCAGCATTTCCACCGCACTCTTTCGCACCACGCGGGCAATAACGCGGGACAATTGACGCACACCAGCTTCACGGGTATAGCCTTCGATCAGCGCTTTCATCACACCGTCCGTGATCTTGACGCTCTTTTCCGGCAAACCATGTTCTTTAACAGCTTTTCCCAGCAAATGCTTCTTGGCGATGTGGAGCTTTTCCTCTTCCGTGTAGCTGGGCACTTCAATGATTTCCATACGGTCCAGCAGCGGCGCAGGAATGGTTTCCACAGAGTTGGCGGTCGTAATGAACATGACGCGGGAAAGATCAAATGGCAGTTCCAGATAATGGTCCCGGAAAGCGAAGTTCTGTTCACCATCCAGCACTTCCAGCATGGCAGATGCGGGATCACCCCTGAAATCGCTGCTCATTTTGTCGATTTCATCAAACAGGAACAACGGATTCATGGTTCCGGCCTGCTTCATACCGGCAATAATGCGTCCGGGAATGGCGCCTACATAGGTGCGGCGATGACCGCGGATTTCCGCTTCATCGCGAACTCCGCCCAGACTCATCTGCACAAATTTGCGGCCAACCGCCTTGGCAATGGCGCGAACAACGGAAGTTTTACCTACGCCGGGAGGGCCCACAAAGCACAGGATGGGGCCTTTCATGGCGCCTTCGCCGTCGCTGCGTTCCTTCATGCGGCGCACAGCCAGATATTCGATCACCCGTTCCTTCACCTTTTCCATGGCATAGTGCTCTTCATTGAGCACACGGCGGGCACGCTTCAGGTCCAGATTATCCGTGGTATACTTGCCCCAGGGCAAATCCAGAATCCATTCCACCCAGGTACGGCTGACGCCGATTTCGGGGGCGCCGGGCGCCATGCGGGTAATGCGCTCCAGTTCCTTTTCCACCTTTTCCCGAGCTTCATCATTCACAGGCGTATTGCGAAGCTTCTCTCTCAGTTCTTCAACATCCGTCGCTTCCTTGTCGCCCAGTTCTTCCTGAATCGCCTTGATCTGTTCGCGCAGGTAATAATCCTTCTGGTTGCGGTCAATCTGCTTCTTCAGACGGCTTTGCACCTGTTTTTCAATGGCAATCAGTTCGGTTTCACGAATCAGGATACCGCACAGCGTTTCCAAACGCTTTTCCACGTCCGTTTCATCCAGAATCGCCTGACGGTCTTCCACCTTTGTTAAAACATTGGCAGCAATCAGATCCGCCAATTGATCGCCCTGATCCACATCCTTTACAGAACGTAGCGTTTCCTGAGAAATACGGGCGCTGCTGGCAGCATACTGGTCGAACATCTCATGGGTAAAGCGCACCAGAGCCGCCATTTCGGGCGTATTGGGCAGCATTTCCTCATGCAGCACTACATCCGCCTTCCAGCAGGGTTCTTCCTGCACCAGCGCACGAATCTGGGCGCGCTGCATGCCTTCTACCAGCACACGGATGCTGTCGCCGGGAAGGTTCAGCACCTGCTTGATCTGAGCAACCGTACCGATACGGCACAGATCCTCCAATGCAGGATCTTCCACATCTCCATCTTTCTGCGCCACAAGCAGCACCTTCTGATCGCCCATCATGGCTTCTTCCAGCGCCGCAACAGAGCGGGGACGGCCTACATCAAAATGCAGCACCATGTGCGGAAATACCATCAATCCCCGCAGAGGAATGACAGGCAGCCCCAGCATTTCTTCCTTCTTCTTTCTTGGCATAAAGTCTCCTACCTTTTGGGTCAAACCGCTTCAATCACAGATTTCAGCAGGAATCATACTCTCAGTTCGCATAGAACCTGAACATAGATTATACCGCAATTTTCCATTCTTTGCAACCGTCAGGGCGCCGGATGCACCATTTCTCCTTCTGCCGGCGCAGCCACCATCGGAACAGGCTGTACAGAAACGTGCTCATCCCCCGTTTCCTGCACTTCTTCAGGCAGCAAAAGACAATTCAGCGCCTGCTTCAGATGATCCACCGGTATCACCTGAATCTCCATATGATCAAAGCGTTCAAGGTAGTTTTCCCGCGGAATCAGCACCCTGCGAAGTCCTGCCCGTTTGGCCGCCAGCACTTTTTCCTGCACGCCGCCCACAGGTCTCACCTGCCCATTCACGCTGATCTCACCGGTCATGGCGCTGCTGCCATCCACAGGACGGCCTTCCAGTGCACTGATAGCCGCAACCGCCATGGCAAGACCGGCAGAAGGCCCGTCCACCGGAGCGCCGCCCGGAAAATTGATATGCACATCCTTATCCCCTGGTATGTATCCCAGCGTTTTCAGGCAAGTCCGTACATTTTCTGCCGATGCATGAGCCGTGGATTTCCGCCGCAGGGTATGATTGGCACTGCCCATTTCCTCTTCTTCAACAATACCGGTCACCAGAATCTGCCCTGTTCCTTTTTTCACTGCCGCCTCAATTTCCATCACAGCGCCCTGAAAAGCCCCCTGCACTGCCAGACCATGTACCTGCCCCACCCTGTTTTCCAATTGCGCATAGGGCATAGGCCGTTCCGGATAGTGCCCGGATTCCACCACCCATTCCATATCTTCGGGCAAAATAGTGCTGCGTTTCTCCAACTGCGCCACGCCGGATGCCATTTGCACCATATTCACTGCATCACGCCCGCAAGAGGCAAACCGGGCAACCAGTTTTGCCGTATCAAAGGACATGGCAAACCCGGCCTTTTTCGCAGCGCGATGCGCAATGTGTGCAATTTCATCATGGTCTAACGCACGAAAATAAATTTCCATACACCGGGAACGCAGCGCAGGCGGCAGTTCCTCCGGACTTCTTGTAGTCGCGCCTACCAGACGAAAATCTGCCGGCAGACCGTTTTTGAAGATATCATGGATGTGCTTGGGAACAGCAGGATCGTCCGCATTATAGTAAGCGGATTCAAACTGTACCTTCCGATCCTCCAGCACTTTCAGCAGTTTGTTCATCTGCACCGGATGCATTTCGCCAATCTCATCCAGAAACAGTACCCCGCCATGCGCACGGCTTACCGCGCCCGGTTTAGGCTGCGGCACACCATTAGCACCCAGAGGACCGGCCCCCTGGTAAATAGGATCATGCACAGACCCAATCAGCGGATCAGCAATAGCCCGTTCATCAAAACGGACGCATGTAGCATCCATTTCAATAAAAGGCGCATCCTTCCGAAAAGGCGTGCCTTCACTGTTCTTTGCACACTCCAATACCAAACGTGCCGCGCATGTTTTGCCAATACCGGGCGGTCCGTAAATAATCACATGCTGCGGATTTTTTCCGCACAAAATGGCCTTCAGGGAACGAATACCATCCTCCTGCCCTACAATGTCGCGAAAACTTTCGGGACGCACATGCTCACTCAAGGGTTCCGAAAGCGCTATCGAACGCATTTTCCGAAGTTTGTTCATTTCGGCAGCACTGTCCTTGCGAATCACAGGCTGCGTACGCTGTTGAGTACGCAACTGCGTGGCAAAATAAACACCCACCACCACAGTCACCACCAGCTGAATCACCAGTAAGATCACGCTCATACAAAAAATACCCCCATTCCGTATGTTATCATGCGGAATGGGAGCAAAGTCCATGCAAACTTTTTCTGTATGTTTTTGTCAAACAGCGCTTTCGTTTTCCGTTTCCACGGGCATTTCTTTCTTTGCATGACGGGGCTTGTGCACTTTCTTCTCCTTCATCACCAGCACAGGCTTTTCGCCTTTTTCAATCACACCCTGATGCACAATGCACTTTTCCACATCCTCGCTGCCGGGAATCTCAAACATAATATCCAGCAGAGCACGTTCGATAATGGAACGCAGACCGCGGGCGCCGCACTTGCGTTCAATGGCCTGATGGGCAATGGCAGTCAGCGCTTCATCCTCAAAGGAAAGTTCCACATGATCCAGTTCCATCAGCTTCACATACTGCTTGACCAGTGCGTTCTTCGGCTCGGTCAGAATACTGACCAGCGCCTTTTCATCCAGCGCATCCAGCGTCACATTCACGGGCAAACGGCCGATAAATTCCGGAATCAAGCCAAACCTGTTCAGATCTTCAGGACGCATCTGACGCAGAATATCGCCAACATTTTCATCCTTCTTGCCTTTGGGATCGGCGCCAAAGCCCATAGCCTTTTTGCCCACCCGGTGCTCAATGATGCCCTGCAGGCCATCAAATGCACCGCCGCAGATGAAAAGAATATTGGTGGTATTGATCTGGATACACTCCTGCTGGGGATGCTTGCGGCCGCCCTGCGGAGGCACATTGGCCACCGTGCCTTCCAGGATCTTCAAGAGCGCCTGCTGCACGCCTTCACCGCTGACATCGCGGGTGATGGATACATTTTCACTCTTTCGGGCAATCTTGTCGATTTCGTCGATATAGATGATGCCGCGCTCTGCCTTGCTTACATCGCCGCCGGCAGCCTGAATGAGGCGCAGAAGAATAGTTTCCACGTCCTCACCCACATAACCGGCTTCGGTCAGTGCGGTAGCATCGGCAATAGCAAAGGGCACATTCAGAATCCGGGCCAGAGACTGTGCAAGATAGGTCTTGCCGCAGCCGGTGGGACCGATCATCAAAATATTGCTCTTCTGCAGTTCCACATCATCCTTGGACAGTTTGGCGCCAATACGCTTATAGTGGTTATAAACAGCCACACAAAGCGTTTTCTTGGCGTCATCCTGACCCACCACATACTCATCCAGCACTTTTTTCATTTCCACAGGAGAAGGGATTTCCTTGAAGTCCGGCTTCTTGTTCTCCACTTCGGTTTCTGCTTCCATGGTTTCGCTGATCAGCGAGTGGCACAGGGCGATGCATTCGTCGCAGATATATACGGACGGCCCTGCGATCAGCTTATAAACCTGATCCGCACTCTTTCCGCAGAAAGAACAGCGCTGGCGGCGGGGCGTCATATCGTCTTTATTCGGCATTTCCTTTTTTCCTTTTCCTGCACTTACTTTTTGCCCTTGGGCTGATAGAT